>DATJPH010000362.1:0-19750 GCA_035506475.1 Bacteroidota bacterium
ATGCCTGTCAACTACGGTGCGTACACGTTCGGCGCGAACAACGGGACCCCGAACGGGCTGGACAACTTCGTCGGCCGGGACGTCGCGGTGATGGCGCGCGGGCTCTTTTACGAAAACCGGCTTGAATACCGTCTCAGTTTCTCCGACGGGCGCTCGCGGGGGCAGGGCCAGTTTCTCTACTCCCCGTTCCGGACGACGCTCCGGGTCCAGTATGACTTCTGGGACCAGCAGACGCCCGATCTCTTCGGGGGTATCGGGAACTATTTCTATTTGGGGACATATTTTGGCAAGAAAAACGTCCTTGCCCTCGGCGGGGGCGTCGACCTGCAGGGGAACTACTCGAGCGTTGCGGCCGATCTCTTCCTCGACCACCCGATGGGGGAAGGGGACGGGCTGACACTGAGCGTCGGGTTCCAGATGCTGAACGGCGGGACCCCTGACGGCTCGGAGCTCTTCAAGCGCCCCTCGACCGGCGTGGTGGACTCCGCGCGGTCGGACGCCGTCTCCCGTCTGGTCCCGAAGCAAAATGTCCTTTTTGCGGAGGCCGGCTATTACGTCAAAAGCCTCAGTCTCCAGCCCGTCGTGAAATTCGAGTCAAGGACGGTCACCTCCACGGATCCGTACCAGTGGGGGTTGTCCACGGTGGCGAACATCGCCGCCGGCGAGTACACGTACCTGCAGGACCTGAAGTCCGAGACCCGGTTCGGGCTCGGCGCGAACTATGTCCCCCGCGGGCACAATTTCAACGTGAAGGCGATGTGGGAGATGGTGACCGACAACCAGGCGGGCCTCGCCTCCGCGGTGTCCGCCGCCACCCCGTATCCCGAATTCAAAAAGAGCTACATGCTTTTCACGCTGCAGGGGCAGTGGATGTTCTTCTGACCCCCCGGTGCAGATCACGCATCACTCCTATCAAGACGAGGGACCAATGGATGACCGCCTGGAAGAGCTCAAAAAGGTATCCGCGGAGCGGTGGCGCATTGCGATTACGCTGAGCGTCTGCATGCTCGCGATCTATTTCGGGTTTATCCTTCTTATCGCGTTCGACAAGCCGTTGATGGGTTCACTCCTCACGTCGGGGCTCAGCCTGGGGATACTCCTGGGGGTGATCGTCATCCTCTCGGCGTGGGTGCTCACGACGATCTACGTCCGGTGGGCGAACAGGGTGTATGATGCGAAAATCTCAAAGTTGAGGAGATAACCGATGAATCCAGCACAGGCTCCTCTTCCGGCCACGTCGCTCGGCCAGGTGAGCACGGAGGCAATCATCTTCTTCTTCGTCTTCATCGCCATATCGCTCGGCATCACCTACTGGGCGGCCCGCCGCACGAAAAGCACCGTACAGTACTACGCGGCGGGGCACGGGATCACCGGGTTCCAGAACGGACTGGCGCTCTCCGGCGATTACATGAGCGCGGCGAGCTTTCTCGGCATCGCCGGTCTGGTCTCCCTCTCCGGGTTTGACGGCCTGATCTACTCCACCGGCTGGCTCGTGGGATGGCCGCTCATCGTGTTCCTTATCGCCGAACCCCTCCGGAACCTCGGGAAGTACACGTTTGCGGACGTCGTGGCCTTCCGCCTGAAAGCCGCCCCGGCGCGCATCGCGGCGGCGATCGGCACGCTGGCGACGGTATCGCTCTACCTCATCGCGCAGATGGTCGGCGCCGGCAACCTGATCAAGCTCATGTTCGGGCTTCCGTACGAAGTGGCGGTCGTGATCGTCGGGTGCGTCATGCTCCTGTACGTCCTGTTCGGCGGGATGCTCGCCACGACGTGGGTGCAGATCATCAAGGCGGTGCTCCTCCTGGGAGGCGCGCTCATCCTGGCGATCATGACGCTCTGGACGTTCGGCATGAACCCGCTCGCGCTCTTCCAGGCCGCCGTGGAGAGGTACCCGGCCCAGAACGTCCTGGCGCCGGGAAAGCTCGTCTCCAACCCGTGGGACGCGATCTCGCTGGGACTCGCGCTCATGCTCGGCACGGCGGGTCTCCCGCACATCCTCATGCGCTTCTACACGGTCCCCGATTCCAGGGCGGCGCGGACGTCGGTCTTCTACGCGACGGGGTTCATCGGGTTCTTCTACCTGCTGACGTTCATACTCGGGTTCGGCGCGATGGTGCACGTCGGCCAGGGGGTGATCACCTCGATCGACAGGGGGGGGAACATGGCGGCGCCGCTCCTTGCGGAGTCGCTCGGCGGGACGGCATTCCTCGGGTTCATCGCCGCCGTGGCGTTCGCGACGATACTCGCCGTGGTGGCCGGCCTGACGCTCTCCGGCGCCGCGGCGCTCTCGCACGACCTCTGGGTGAACGTCGTCAGGAAGGGGGAAGTGCCCGAGGCGGAACAGCTCAAGGTCGCCCGGGTTGCCTCTGTGGCCCTCGCGGTGCTCGCCATGATCCTCGGCATCACGTTCAAGGGACAGAACGTTGCCTACATGGTCGGGCTTGCGTTCGCCATCGCCGCGAGCGCCAACTTTCCCGCCCTTATCCTCTCGATATTCTGGAAGAAGTTCACGACGAGCGGCGCCCTCTGGAGCATGCTCTTCGGGACGATCGCGACGATCGTGCTGATCTACCTCTCGCCGACCGTCCAGGTCGACATCCTGAAGAACCCCTCGGCACTCTTCCCGCTCAAGAATCCGGGGATCGTCACAATCCCGCTCTCGTTTCTGATCGGGATCGTGGTCTCCCTGATGACAAAGGAGCAGTCGGCGCAGGACAAGTTCGCCGTCGTGGAAGAACGGGTCCATTTCGGCGCCGAATCCACGCCTGCACAATGACCGAAGAAGAAGCCCTCCCGGTCAATCCGGTCCGGGAGGTCGTCACATGCAGCGCGGCCGCGACGATACACGATGCGGCCGCGCTCATGGCCGGCCGGAACGTCGGGTCGATCGTTGTTGTGGACGATAAGCGCCGGCCCCTGGGCATCGTCACCGATACCGACCTGAGGAACAAGGTCGTGGCCGGGGGCCTCCCCCCGGACGGGCTCGTCCGCTCGATCATGAGCACGCCCGTCGTCACCGTCCCCGTCAGAAGCACCGCGTCCGGCACGATCATCACGATGATGAGGCGAGGGATCCGCCACCTCTGCATTACCGAGGACGGCACCCCCCAATCGGCCGTCATCGGCATCATCTCGGAACACGACGTCCTCCTCCTCCACGGGAACAATCCGGCTGTCCTTGCCAAGGAGATCGCCCAGGCGGCGGACGTGGATGCGCTCGCGGTCCTGCGCGAGCGGGGGGACGAGCTTGTCGCGCAGTACGTTGGGCGGGGGATCTCGGTCCGGTTCGTGGGCGACATGATCGCCGAGATCAATGACGCACTCGTCGCCAGGCTTCTTGGGCTTGGCGCGCTCGCGCTCGAGAAAGGGGGATATCACCCACCGTCGTCGGCCTTCTGCTGGCTCTCGCTCGGGAGCGACGGAAGGAGAGAACAGCTCCTGCAGACGGACCAGGATTCCGCCCTTGTGTACGCCGATCCCCCTGAGGAGGAGAGTGACCGGACGCAGAAGTACTTCGAGATGCTCGCTGCGGAAGTCACGCGGGGACTCGTTGCGTGCGGGTTCGCCCCGTGCCCCGGGAACGACATGGCGAGTAACCCTGAGTGGTGCCGCCCCCTCGCCGCGTGGAAGGAGTATTTCCGGGAGTGGATCCGGGTGCCGAAGGAGGAGGCACTCCTTCATGCAGCCACGTTTTTCGACTTCAGGCCGGTCCACGGGGATTTCACGCTCGCGCAGGCGCTGAGGGAATGCATCACCTCCGAGCTTGCAAAGGAGAGGACCGCTCTTATCCTCCTTGCCAGGAACGCCGCGCACAATCCCCCCGCCACCGGCCTGTGGGGACTCCTGAATACGGAGAAGAAGGGCCCCGCCAGGGGGCTGTTCGATCTGAAGCTCCGGGCCATGAAACCGGTCACGGAGGCCGTGCGCGTGCTGGCCCTCGACAGGGGGATTCACGCGCTCACCGGGACGCTCGACAGGCTGGAAGCGATGGCCGCGGACGACCGCTCGATCGCCTCCATCAGCCGCGACATCGTCGAGGCCTACGAGCTCTTCATGAAGTACCGGGTGCTTTACGGGACGAAAGGGGAAGATGCCGGGAGGTATCTCGATCTGAAGAGGATGAGCAAGCAGGAGATGCGGCGGCTCAGGTATCTCTTCGGCGCCGTCTCTTCGCTCGTGAAGCTCGTGCAGGTCCGCTACCAGCTCGACGCGCTCGGGCTCCGATAGCAGACCCCGGGGGCCGGGCGTCCGGGATCGGTCCGCCCACTCTCGATGTTCATCATGGCCCTTGCTTACCGTGCCTTTGCGACAAGCGCCTGGAAGTGGGGGTCCTTCCTGAGCGGATCGTAGACCGGATCCATCCGGAGTTTCCACGCGGTGAGGAAGCTCGGTTTCCGGAGAAGATCGGAGATCATCTCGAGGGCCCTCTCGTGGTTTCCGGTGACGACGCAGACCTGCGCAAACCATTCTTCCCTCTTCTCCCTGTAGAGCCACGGGTCGGACTTCTCCGGGGTCAGTCGGAGGCACTCTTCCATCGCCTGGAGTGCCTCTTTCCCCTGGCCAAGATATGAAAGGGCCATGCCGAGCTGGAGGTACGCGGCTCCCTTGGTCGGGTCGACGGTCAGAAGGCTCTCCGCCTCGGCCTTCGCCTGTGTCAGGTACCCCCGGGCCTCATCCTTCCTCCCCATGCACGAGAGCGCGATCCCCCTGAAGAGGAGGTTGTGCTCGGACGAGTCCGCCTCAAGGGATGATAACGCCCTGTCGAATTGCCTTGAGAGATACTCGACCCGCCAGTACGGCCACCCCGAGTATGCGGTTCCGTGGATTGCGCTCGTCGCGTATTTCGACCCTTCGGCGAGCACGCCCCTTGCCCCGTCCAGATCCCCGAACCCGTCGGTCAGTATGTAGGACTTTTCGTAGTAGCCCCAGGGATCCGCGGGGAGGTGCGCGATGTAGGTGTCGATATACTTCAGCGCAGGTTCCCACCTCCCGAGTGCGGCATTGATGACTTCCGGGTTCATCCCCGTGAACAGGGAGACGGTCTTCGGATCCCGGTCGATCGCGTCGGCGAACACGGTGAGGGCTTCCTCCATTTTGCGCTCCCTGACAAGCGCATATCCATAGTCGAACAACAGCTCGGTATCTCCCGGCCGGTCATTGAGCGCAAGCCTGTACTCCGCAAGGGCGGCGGCGGGGTCCTCCTTCACCGAAACGTCGTACACGCCGCGCGCGTGGTGGACGTCGGGCGATTCGGCGTCCAGGGCCGTAGCCCTGGCGAGGGCCTCGGTGGACATTGCGAGCCTGCGCGCGCTCCTGTCCTGGTGGACCCCGTAAAGGCTGGAGTGGACGATAGAGGCCCGCGCGAAGGCGACGGCGAACCGGGGGTCCAGGGCCGTCGCCTTATTATAGAACTGTACGGCGAGATCGTTCGCTTCGTCGGTGGCGCCGTTGAACCAGTAGTAGTTCCCTTTCAGGTAGTTATCGTACGCCGCGGGATTCGTCGTCATCTGTTTCTCGATTGAGATCGATTCCCGGGGGCTCAGGACCGCAAGGAGGGACGCGGCGATCTTCTTCGCGATTTCCGTCTGTATGGCCAGCACGTCCGCGTTTGTCTTGTCGTACTGCTCCGACCAGATGCTCCCTTCGGTCTCGGCGTCGATCAGCTTCGCCGTTATCCGGAGCGCGTCCGGGGACCGCCGCACGGTCCCCTCGAGTATGTACCCGGCGTTGAGGTCGCTCCCGATCTCCCTCAGCCTCTTCGGCGAGTTCCTGTACTGCATCATCGATTGACGTCCGATCACCCTCATCTCCCTGATCTTCGTCAGCTGCGTCAGTATGTCGTCGTGTATCCCGTCCGCGAATATCGCGTCGTCCGGCCCGTTGGTAATCGACGAGAAAGGAAGGACGGCGATCGACTTGTTCCGCGGGGTGCCCCCGGGCCCCCGCCCCGGTGCGACGGCAAACCACCAGGCGGCCGCCAGGAGCGCGGCGATCGCGAGCGACAGGCCCAGCATAGCGCGCATCCGGCCCGGCCCCGGGCTCCATGCGGCCCGGGGGGGGACGGCCTCCGGCACGATCGTCGCTGCCCCCTCCCCCTTCTGGATCTGCCGCACATCCACGATGAGCTCGTCAAGCCGCTGGTACCTGTCGGAGGCGTTCTTTTCCATGCACTTGGCGACGATCCTCTCCAGCGCCATCGGCACGCCGGTCCGGAGCGCGGTCACGGGTTCAGGCGCCGCGTTCAGTATCGCATAGAACACCGCTTTGTCGTACTCCCCCTCGAACGGGCGCCGTCCGCAGATCATCTCGTACATGACCACGCCCAGCGACCAGATATCCGTCCTCGCATCGGCGGGCTCTCCGCGCACCTGCTCGGGGGACATGTAGTAGACCGTCCCCAGCGTCGTCCCTTCCTTCGTGATGACGGAGCGGCCGCTCAGCTTGGCGAGCCCGAAATCGACGATCTTGACCTGGCCGTCCTCCTCGATGAGAATGTTCGCCGGCTTGATGTCCCTGTGCGTGATTCCCCGCTCGTGCGCCCGGGCGAGCCCGCGCGCGATCTGCATGACGATCTCGAGCGTCTCCGGAATTTTCAGTGGGCCCCGCTCGATCTTCTGCTTGAGCGTTTCTCCCTCATAATATGCCATGCAGATGAACAGCTGTCCCTCATCCGTTCGGCCTATCTCGTGTATCGTGCAGATATTGGGGTGGTCGAGCGCGGATGCGGCCTGCGCTTCATGCATGAACCGCGCGTTTGCACCCGGGTCGCTCCCGACTTCCGGGGGGAGGAACTTGAGTGCGACCGTGCGCCTGAGCTGCGTGTCCTCCGCCTTGTAGACGACCCCCATCCCCCCCGCGCCGAGGCGTTCGAGTATCTTATAGTGTGTGATCATCCTGCCGGGAAGCGGATCCACAATCACTCCTTGATTGAATCCGAGTCAGTACCGCACCCTCGCCAGGTACGTCTCCTTCGATGCCGCCACCGCCTCCCCGAGCGTCCGTATTCCTTTGTCGGCAAGAAGCGGTATCAGCTTCAGGAACAGTTCCCCCGTGACGATCGCATCCCCGAGCGCCGTGTGGCGTCCGGTGATATTGACCCCGACCCTGGCGGCGATCCCCTCGATCGAGTGGTCGTCGTGATGGGGATGGACGACCGCGGAGAGGAGCATCGTGTCGAGGACCGGCATCCGGAGCCTGACCCCGGTCGCCTCCTCCTTGATCTGGAAAAAACGCATGTCGAACGCCGCGTTGTGTCCCACAAGGACTGTCTCCTGGGCGAACCGGCTGAACGCCGGGAGGACGTCGGCGATCCCGGGCTGGCCTTCCACCATCGAGTCGTCGATCCCGTGAACGTCCGTCGACTCCCGCCCGATCGGCCGCCCGGGGTCGACGATCTGGTCGAACACCTCTTCGCGGAGCATCCTCCCGTTCAGGATCCTCACCGCCCCGATCGCGATCACCTCGTCCCCGCCGGAGGGGCGGAGCCCTGTGGTCTCCGTGTCGAATGCCGTACACGGGATCTCCGCGAGCGGCAGTCCTCCAAGGGGGAGCGATCGGGAGGGAATCGAGAAAAGGTCGAAATCGTAAAACTCCGGCCTGCTCTTGACCGGCGTATATGCCTGCCAGGAGCTCTTCTCGCCTCCTCTCCCGGGGGAGGGGAGGAGCACACGCAGATACGCCCGGGCGCCGTCGGGATCCTCTCCCGACCAGAGTTCGGCGTCATGGCGCTTCAGGACTTCAGCGAGTGTCACCGGGATTTCCTCCCCCGCGATCCTGATCCTGGATTCCTCCCACTCCCTGAGCGTCGCCGCCGGGAGCGGCTTCCCGCGCCAGAGTATGTCGATGGAAGCGAGCGTTGCGTGCCGGGCGGCGTTGATGGCGTACTCGAGCCCCCCGGTCGCCTTTTTTACCGAGGAGGTGAGATAGACGAGCGCCTGCACGAGCGTGAAGCTGTCGGCCCTGACAAGTATCTGATCGGAGGCGGGGAGGAGCGTCATCCTGACGTCAAGGCCCTGTTCTGCGGCCTGCCTGACCGCTGCGGCCACGTCGCCGGCAAGCATCTCTTCGAGGGGCCACTGGCGGCCGAAATACTCGGCATGCTCCTCCCGCCGCGACTCCAGGTATCCGCTTAAGGAAAACGACTCGTCGCGAATGACCCGTGTGAGCAGATCGCGCTGGCTTGCCTCCATGGAGGGGTGGTCGACGAGGATTTCAATAGCCGTCCTGACGGTGGCGAGCGACGAGCGGAGGCGTTCGGTGAGCGATTCCAGGAGCGATTCCCTCCGAAGATCGCGCCCCGTCTCGGCCGAGATGTCCCGTATGATGAGTATATATCCGCGGATTTCCGGGGGATCGGCGACGACGGGCGTGGTCGCCACACGGAGCAGTCTTCCCCCGGGCCCCTTCGTGACGAAGCGGGCGTCCGCCCGTTGGTTTCCCCCTTTCAATCCCCGGTCGATCATCTCAAGGGCATGGACGATCAGATCCCTGTCGATGAAGCCGAACACCGAGCGGCCGAGCCCCACGTACGCCCGGAGCGGGGAAGCGGAATCAGGCGGCCGTTCCCCCGGGGTCAGCACGTCGCGCGCGCGCCTGTTGTACAGGAGTATCTGGCCTTCGGCGTTGCAGACGATCACCCCGTCGGGGAAATCCTGTATCAGCGCTTCGAGCACCGCCTTCTCTTCCTCCGCCTTTCGGCGCGAGATCTCGACCGCGTCGCCGACGTGCGTCTGCAGATCCTGTATCCGGTCGAGTGCCCGGTTGATGGCCAGCGAGAGCCCGCGGATCTGCGCTGAACCCTCCACGGCCAGCCGGTGGGAGGGATTCACGAGATTCATCAGGTGGACGTCGTCGGCCAGCCTGCCGAGCGGCTCGATGAAGTGCCTGAAGACCCAGAGCGAGCCCAGGACCGCCGCGAAGGGGAAGAGGAACGCCGCGGAGAGTATCAGCGCGGGATGCTCATCGAGTATGTTCCGGAGGACGGCCTTTTCTTCAGGAGAGAGCTCGATCCAGAGTGCGGCGGCAGTGCCGCACAGGATGAAGAGTATCCCCGCGACAGTCAGGAGCCGCGCGAGATGCCTTCCGGCTTTGTTCTTCAACGTGACGATACCAGGAGTTGGTTGGCGGTTTCAAGGAGATCTTTTGTTGAGAATGGTTTCGTCAGGCACGCATCCGCCCCGAGTGCCCTGGCCTTCGCCTGTTCTCCCTCCCGTTCGCGTGCCGTCAGCAGTATGATCCGGACAGGCTGCCAGGCGCTCCGCGCGTGAACGACCTGGCATATCTCGAACCCGCTCCGGAAGGGGAGCCTCGTCTCGGCGAGCAGGACGTCGGGCCGGAACCCGTCCATCCGTTCGAGCGCCTCCTCGCCGGTCCGGGCTATCTCGGCGCGGAACCCGACCTGGGCGAAGAGGAGTTCGAGCGCGAGCCCGAAGTTGGGATCATCCTCGACGATGAGTATCTTCTTCTGCCCGCTGTTCATGCTTCCGGTCAAGCCTCCCATGGTAGATACTGCTTCGCGCTGACAAATCCAAAATGGGGCGACCTTGATTCTCACCCCCCTCTGCCGTACGTTCATTGAACACCCACATCCGGAAAGCGCTACCATGGGAAATCTCGGCCTGGCGGAAATCATGGTCATAATGTTGATAGTTGTCGCGATATGCCTGATTCCCGAGATATTCTTCGTTCTGACGCTGCAGAAGGCGCTGCAGAGGTGTTCCCCCGAAAACCGTGTAATGTCGCCGGGCTTAACCTGGCTGCTTCTCGTACCGGTCTTCAACCTTGTATGGATGTTCATCGTCGTCACGCAGATGGCCGAATCGCTCGAAAAGGAGTTCAGGAAGAGGAACGTCCCCGTGGAACCTTCCCCGGGGAGGAGCATCGGGCTCGCGTGGTGCATACTTGTCGTCTGCTGCCTCATCCCGCTTCTCGGGATACTTACCGGGCTTCCGGCATTGATCTGCTGGATCCTCTACTGGGTGAAGATCGCCGGGTTCTCCTCGATACTGGCATCTCCCACATCGCACTTCGCCCCGGTCTCAGCGTGAGGAATCTGTTCCTGTTACTGCTGCTTGCTTCCGGCTGCACCTCCCTTGCCCTCCAGAGCAGCTGGATGGACTCCCCCGGGGGGATTGACCGGGAGAGCTGGCGCAGCGCGCTCATCGCGCTCGGAGAGCGGGATGCCTCGCTTGCGGTGCAGAACGACGCGCACTTCATCCGCGTCTCTTTTATAACGACGGACCCCGCCCTCCAGGAACGGATATTGCACCAGGGGATATTCATCTGGCTTGACCCCTATGGCGGGGAGTCCCACAGGTTCGGGATCCGCTATCCGGTCGCCTGGGGCGCGATGCCTGTCTCCGTGGACGGCGAGCCGCATCCCGAAGGAAGTCTCCCCGGCTCGTTCGGACCCGGGTGGGGGAAGCCGGGGGACGACATCGAGATCTACACCGACGGCTACAAGGAATACGAGCGGGTTGGCAAGAAGGACGCGGGGGGGATCGACGCAGGTATCGCGAAGTTTTCCGACACGCTCCTCTGCCAGATCACGGTCCCGCTCCGCGGGGGAGCGGAATCGCCCTACGCATTCAGTGCGTCGCCCGGCGACCTCATCGGCGTCGGGATCGAGACGCGGGCCAACCTGACTTCCGTGGAATCGATAGGCTCGATACTCCCGCTCCAGGCCTGGAGGCAGATCCGCCTGGCCGCCCGTTAAAAGCACGCGTGCACAACTGAACCAGTATCTCAGGAACCGCCATGAATATACAGGCCTCGCGCAGAGTTGTCCCGTGGTTCATTCTTCTGTTTGTTCCCCTCCTTCTTGTTTCGCTGGTCGATCCGTCATACCCGGGAGAGAAACCCGGATCACTCCCGGATCTGAACGGGACATGGCTCATGAAGGATTTCCCCCCCGGTGCCGGCATCACGCAGAAGGTCAACCTCCCCGGCAGGACGCCGAAGGACGCGCTCCCCATTGAGATCCCCGGCACCGTCCGTACGGCCCTGCTTGCCTCCGGCCGGATCCCCGACCCTTATTACGGCTATGACAACGAGAAATCCCTCTGGGTGGAGCAGAAGGAGTGGTGGTTCTTCAGGACGTTTACACTGGATGCGTCGCTCCGGGGGAAGTGGATCGACCTCGTCTTCGAGGGAGCGTCGTTCCAGGGGGAGGCCTGGGTAAACGGGAAGCGTGTCGGGACGCTGAAAGGGATGCTCAATCCCCGGTCGTTCGACGTGAAGGCCGCGTTGAGATACGGCGGCGTGAATTCGATCGCCGTCAGGCTGGAAGCCACGCCCGATGCCGGGAGCAACCTGACGGCGCGGGGCCTCACCTGGGACTCGCCGCGCGACCAGCTCTATTCCGTCGCCCAGTGCGTGTACGGATGGGACTGGGGTCCGCACGGCGTCCCGGTCGGCCTCTGGAGGCCCGTCAGGCTCCGCGTATCGGGTCCCGTCCGCGTCGATAATCCGCACGTCACATCGCATTTCACGACGATCGCTGAGGCGGTGTGTACCGTGGAAGCGGATGTCCGGAATCTCTCGGACAGGCCGCAGGAGGGGAGACTTGAAGGGGATATAAGGGAGGAGGAGACGGACAGGGGCGCCGGGCACTTCTCGGAAGCCTTCAGGCTCGGCGCGGGCGAATCACGACACGTGCAGTACACCGTCACCGTGAATGAGCCGCGCCTCTGGTGGCCCAACGGGATGGGGAAACAGAACATGTACCGCCTGTCGGAAAGAGTGTGGGCCGGCGGAGCGGTCTCCGAAAGCACGGCCACATCATTCGGCATCCGCGAGCTGAAGCTCGTCGAGAATGAAAACGTCGGCGAGTTCCTCAAGACGATGAAAGTGGAGGCGGGGAATCCCTACCAGCTCGGGAAGGTCGTCGGCTCCTATCCCTGGACGTTCCTTGTCAACGGAAGGAAGATGTTCGCAAAGGGGGGGAACTGGATACCTGTCGATCAGCTGCTGCGGCTCGACCGCGCGCGGTATGACAGGCTCCTCCTCCTGGCGAAGGACGCGCATTTCAATCTCCTGCGCGTCTGGGGGGGAGGCCTCTACGAGACCGATGATTTCTACGAGCTCTGCGACAGGTACGGGATACTCGCATGGCAGGAATTCCTGAGCAACAGGAGCTTCTCGAAGATCGACCGGCAGAATTTCCTCGAGGGGGCGGAATCGGCGGTGTACCGGCTCCGGAATCACCCGAGCCTCACGTTCTGGTGCGGGGGGAACGAATTCGACCCGGACGACACGGGGAGCAAGACGGTGATCGACTCGCTGGCGGCGCTTCTCGCGCGGCTCGACCCGGCAAGGGAATTCCACCGGGCCTCCCCGTACAAGGGGGACGATCACTACTGGGGCGTGTGGCACGGCCAGGAGCCGTACACGAAGTACCGGGTCGTCCGCCCGTTCCGGAGCGAGGCGGGCGTCAACACGTTTCCCGTGGCCGAGGATTACGCGCGCTTCACTCCGCCGAACCTTCTCTGGCCCCTCGACACGACGTACGTCGAGTACCACGGCGAGTACAACACGCGGTTCGAGCTTGTCAAGAAGCTGAACCGCTACGCGGACGAGTTCGGCGCTCCGGTGTCGATTGCCGACGAGATAACGAAGAGCGAGCTCTACCAGGCGCTCGCCACGTCGTTCAACATGGAGTTCTGCCGGTCGCACAAGTTCCAGAACAGCGGCGTCCTGATCTGGCAGTACAACGACATCTGGCCCTGCATCTCCTGGTCGATCGTCGACTGGTACGGGACGCCGAAACCCTCCTACTACTACCTGAAACGGGCGGCGGAGCCGCTCCACATCGCCGCGGACTACGACCGCTACCTGTGGAAAACGGGGGAGACGTTCGCCGCGGAGATCCACCTCCTGAACGATACCGAGGACCCGGTGTCCGACTGCGCGTACGAAGCGAAGCTTCTTTCGGTCCGGGGAAAAACGCTCGCGGAGAAGTCGGGGACCGCAACGACGGCCTCGAACACATCGGCGACCGTGGGGCGGATCGAGATGAAGATCCCGGAAGAGATGGGAGGGAAGGCGTTCTTCGTGTCGGCGCGCCTGAAGGGCTACCAGGGAACGACCGTCTCCGGGGCGATCTACCCGATTGCCGTTGCACAATCCGGGAGCGGCGGCACCTACAGCGGGATATTCGACGAAATGGGCTCGATGCCCCCGGTCCCCCTGAGGGTGACCCCCGCACCTCCGGAGGCAACGCCGGGGGGGCCGGCACCCGGTTCATTCGACCTCACGCTTGCGAACCCGACGGAGAACCTCGCGTTCTTCGTCCGGGTCCGGCTTCTCGAAGAGTCGGAATCGCTCAGGGCGGAGTACAGCGACAACTATTTCTCGCTCCTCCCGGGGGAAACCACGACGGTGCACGTGACGATCCGGAGCACGCTCTCCGGTGGCCTCCCGGGGCGTCTCCGTTTCGAGATCTCGGGCTGGAACGTTCCGCCGCAGACGTGCGAGGTCGACCTGAAGAAGGAGTGACGGCCGATCTACTTGAGCGGGGACGTGAAGTGTGATGTCCCCGCGTTCAACGCGTGGCGCTCGCCGTTGGGCATCACCGCCGTCGCTTCCATCCCTCCGGGAATCGTCACGTCCATTGTGAACGTCCCGCCGCCCTTTGCCCAGCTGACGTCGATCTCTCCTGCGGGACTCTTGAACTCGGCCCGCGCGCTGTCGATCAGTCCGGGCTCCGGCGCCACGAGCACCTTCTTCCACCCGATGCTCCCCGGCTGCTGACGGATGCCGGCCACGTAGGCGTAGTGCCACTCCACGAGATGCCCGAGCATGTAGTGGTTCATGCTGTTCCCCGTGCCGGGCTTCGCATCCCAGCTTTCCGGCAGCGTCGTCAGCCCCTGTTTGACCATGTACCCGTAGCTCCCCTGGTTCTCCCGGCTGTAGATCTTGTCGAGCACGTCGCTCCGTCCCCCTTCGGCGAGCGCGCGGATGAGGAACACCTGCATCACCTCGCCGACTGTCTGCTGGTAGTTCCGCCGCTCGAGGTCTTCCACGACCGCCTGGAGAACCGCCTTCCGGTCCTCCTCCGGGATGAGCCCCGCGCAGAGCGCAACGCAGTTTGCCGCCTGGCACGAGCCGTGGTTGAGGACCGATTTCCGGACCGGGTCGTAGAACCTCCGCTGGAAATCTTCCCTGATGCGTGCCTGCAGCCTGTCGTAGATGAACGCGTCGGCCGTCTGGCCGAGGACCTCCGCGGCGTGCAGGACCGTCGAGGCGCCCATCGCCCAGATCGCGGTCGCCGTCAGCGTGGTCGGCGTCCACTGCGACGGGCCGTCCCCTTTCCCGTGCCCGTAATCGTACCAGTCCCCGAGATTGCTGTTGATGACGCCGTCTTTCGCCGAGAGGGAGAGGTAATCCACGTAGCGCTTCATGCTCTCGTACGCGGAATCGAGCGCCTTCCTGTCGCCGTACCACTCGTACAGGTGCCAGGGGACGAACACGCTCGAGATCCCCCATTCGGGGGCCTCGTTCCAGTAGCCGTGGGGGGGGATCCCCACGAGGAAGTTCGGACAATTGGTCGGCACGTGCCCGTCGGGGAGCTGCGTGTCCCGTATGTCCCTGTCGATCTTGTTGAACCAGCTCTGGACGTCGTACCCGTAGCTTATCGCCCGGGCCATGTGCCAGTTCTGCTCCTGCCAGCCGTTCTTCTCCCTGTGCGGGCAGTCGGTGGCGACGTAGCTCATGTTCGACCGGATCGACCAGTCGATCAGGCTGTGCGCCTTGTTCTGTATGTCGTTGGAGCAGACGAACGTCCCGGTGATCGGACAGTCAGCCCGTGTGTGGACGAGCGAGAGGTTCCTGACGACGGGGAGGTGCGCGGGATTCGGATACCCTTCCGGGACGGCGCCGGTCACTCCGACGTACTGGCAGCCGACGTAGCAGAAGAGGATCTGGTGAGTCTCCTCGCCTTTTCCGGCCAGCGTGTAGTCGTGCCAGATCTCCTTCCCGGTCCCCCACGTGTACGTGAACTTCACGTGTCCCGTCGGGTCGACGTACTCCGACGGCTTGAAGCGGACCCGCTCTCCCGCGCTCCCCTGGATCGTGAACCTGAGGAGCGCCGAGCAGTTCTGCGGGAATATGTACGTGTATTCTCCCGGCTTCGGCGAGACGATCTTTACGGGATCGAACACCTCGTGCGCGGTGATGGGGGGGGCCTTGAAAGGCTCGAGCCGTCCCGCGGGTGGCGGGACGACCGCGGCCTGGTGCCACGACCTGTCGTCGAACCCGGGCTCCGTCCAGCCTGAGGCCTCGAGCCTCGCATCGTAGTCCTCACCTCCGTAGATGTTCGACGAGGTCAGCGGGCCGTCGTGCCATTTCCATGAGCCGTCGCTCCAGAGCACCTTCTCTTTCCCGTCGCCGGTTCTTATGCGGGCTTCCAGGTATATGAGATACGGCCGCCCGGCGGAAAAATCGGGCATGGCGTCCGTCTTCACGTAGCGCATCGTGTCGGTGGGTTTCTCGACGCGCCAGAACGAATTCCCGAGCATCACCCCCCACACGTTCTCCCCCTTCTTCAGGAGCTTACTGATGTCGTACTCCTGGTAATAGATCGTCTTGCTGTATTCCGACCAGGGCTCTCCGATGAGTGCTTTCCCCGGGCGCTTCCCGTTCAGAAGAAGCTCGTAGTGCCCGAGCCCGACGATTTTGACGGAGCCGCCGGCGGGCTCGGCGTCAAGCGAAAACGTCCCTCGGAATACAGGGCAGGGCGTGCTTCCGATATTCTGCGCCCCTTCGCGGGGTGCGATCCAGTGCGAGTCTCCCCCGGGTGCGGAGGCTGCCACGAACGGGGCGGACAGACATGCGATGAGTGTGAATATCCTGCGGTTCATTGTGGGCCTTTGTACTGTCAATGCGTGAGATGTCACTGCACTATACGTTCAATCGTCCTCATTCGCAACTCATTTCGGGGGTTTTCGGGGAGCGCCCCGTATTGATTCTCTGGAGCGGGAGGGGTATTATTGCACGAAAGGCCGGCCTCACAACTATTCTGTCACTTCATCGGAAGGAACGCTTATGTCTGGAAGGCGCATCCGGATCCCGCTCACGCTTTTCGCTCTCGCCACACTCTGCTCTCTTCCGGGGAGGCCGCTGCTCGCCTCCGGCCCCGACGACAGGAAGGACGGGCACCAGATTCGTATCGACATCCCCGTCGCGATGGAAAAAGCCGACGTCGTGTTCAACATGGATCACCTGGCGTTCGTCGGGGACATGTCGATCGGCATGAACTACATGCGGCTTCTTTCCAACCGGTTCAAAGACTGGCACACGGCGGGGCATATCATCGGCGTGTTCCACGGTGACGCGGCGTACCTGACGCTGAACGACAGCGCGTATAACGCGTACCGGAAGGTCTCGACGGGAAACCCTCACAAGGCATTCATCGCCGAGCTTCAGAGGCTCGGCGTGCAGGTCGAGGAATGCGGCGTATCGATGAAGAACCACGGGTGGGGGAACGAAGACCTTCTCCCCGGCGTGAAGGTCAACTCCGGGGCGGTCGGCCGTATCGTCCAGCTTGTCCAGTCGGGATACGTACAGATCCAGCCGTAAAGAAACTGTGTGTGGCGCTGCCGCCACACACACGCCGCAGGTCCGGGAAGCGGCTTCCTACCGGGGGAGCAGCGCCCGGATATGCTGCGCGACCTTTTCCGCCGAGGGAGGGTCCAGGTTGGAAAGGACGATGACGGCGTACCCGTTGGCCGGGTTCCACTCGAGCGCGGCATTGACCCCCTCCATCCCCCCCGCAATCCCGAGCCCGTGACGAGCTTCGAACGTCGGCGGGATCACCGAGGGTCCGGCGAGAGCCTCCGTGTAACGGAGCAGGTCCGCCGCCGAGGAATACCCGCCACCGGCCGAGCTCCCTTTTTCCGGGAGCTTCTCGAAATTCGGCTTCCACACCGCATTCTTCCCGTCCCCGCCCCGCATCGTGTACCCGACGGCGACGTCCCCTGGCAGGGCGTCCTTCTCGAACGAGTCCGTCTCTTTCATTCCCGCCGGTTCGAATATGTTCTTCCGTACGTACGTGTAGTAGTCCATCCCCGAGACTTTCTCGATGATCGCGCCGAGGACGATATAGCCGCCGTTGGAGTATGCCCGCTTTGTTCCCGGCTCGAACGCCAGGGGCTTGTCGGCGAACAGGGGGAGGTACGCGCTGATGCTGTTCAATTCCTTTTTCGGGGCCGCTTCATACCGTTCGTTGAAGAAATCGCCGATCCCCGAGCTCATGGTGAGTAGCTGTTGCACGGTGACCTTCTCCGCCGCCTCCCTGTTCGGGTAGTCGGGGAGGAACTTCTTGATCGGGTCGTTCAGGGAGAGCTTTCCCTGTGCACAGAGCTGCGCGATCGCGACCTGCGTGAAGCTCTTGTTCATGGAACCGAGGTTGAACCTCGTGCCGGTCGAGTTGAGGATCTTCTTCTCCCTGTCGGCCATTCCGTACGCCTTCTCAAGGAGCACTTTTCCCCCCCTGGCGATAAGGAGGACGCCCGAGAATTTGTCCGCCTTCGCGAGGTTCTGCACGTATTCCCCGGAAGCCGCCGCGAGCGCGGCATCGTCCTTCACGGGGGCGATATCCTCCTCTCCCGGCTGGACCTGGTCGATGGCGATCGTCACGAGCCCGTGGGGAGCCTCCGCTTCGCACTGGAACTCCATCTTCAGCGTAAACCCGTCTTTCGAATCCACGAGTATCCGCGCCCGGTCCTCCTTCGTTTCAAGGACCTTTTTCAGCGTGAACGTTCCCGCCATCGAGCGCATCTGGTGGAAGCGCTCCATCCGCTGGCTGATCGGGATCCGCAGTGCGGCGTCTTTCGCAAGGTCCTGCTCGAAAAATCTCTGCATCGCGGAATCGGCCCCCGAATTGAACGCCTGCAGGTACTCCCGGGCGATCTTTCCGGCGGCGGTTGAACCTAGCCGGGACTGGATATCCTGCCCGCGCGAGGCTGAAAGACACACGCAGAGCAGGAGGTACGGGATGTATGACCTTGATCGCATCTCTCTTCTGGCTTTTTCGATGTGTACGAAAAAAGTGACATGAAGGTTGCAACCGGGCTCCCGCAATGTCATTGTACCGTCCGTCAATCTTCCCTATATTTCGGTGTCACCTCCTCCGGAGCATGCCATGCCGATGAGCCGCAAATCAAAGATCTGGCTTACAATCCTTGCGATCCCCGTCGTTCTGATCATCGCAGGGATTATCGTCCTGAACGTGATGTTCACGAGCGAGAAATTGAAGGCAATGGTGCTCCCGCGCGCTGAAGCGGCGATCGGGCGGCCCGTGGCGATCAACGACATCTCGCTCGTCGTATTTCCCTCCATCGCGCTCAGGGTCGACGGCGTGACCGTCGCGAACCGGAAGGGTGAGGGGTTTTCTCCCGATCCCTTCCTCACGCTCGATGCGCTCCGGTTGAACGTGAAACTCCTGCCGCTTCTGAAATCCCGGATCGAGGTCACGACGCTCGAGCTCGACCGGCCCCGCATACTCATTGAGGTGAACCGCCGCAACCAGACGAACTATGCGGACCTCTCGGGGAATCAGGGCGCGCCCCCTCCGGCTCCGACGGGAAGAGCCGCCCCCGGGGTCTCCCCCCCGGCTGGCGAAACGGGGAAGGGGACGAGTCCCAAAGCCGCCGTCTCCGCGCCGTCCCCGGAAACACCGTCCCCTGCTCCGGCCTCCTTCCTGATCTCGAACCTCCTTGTCAACGGCGGCTCGGTCGACTACCTGAATTTCAAGGACAACTCTGCCACGAGGGTCCGGAACCTCTCCCTTGCACTTGAGATCGGGACGGAGGGAAACGCCATGATCATCACCGGGAACGCGGTCACCGACAGCCTCAGCTACGGGACCGTCGAGACGCCGCTTCTTGAGGGGCTCCGGCTCCGCCTCGACAGCAGG
Source organism: Bacteroidota bacterium (assembly GCA_035506475.1). Taxonomy (GTDB): domain Bacteria; phylum Bacteroidota; class Ignavibacteria; order UBA10030; family UBA6906; genus Fen-1273. The sequence goes on from DATJPH010000362.1 coordinate 18,917, forward strand.
ATCGCCTACGATCTCCGGGACGACGTCGTGGAATTTCAGAAGGGGGAGATGACCGTGCAGGATATCCCCCTCACGCTCCGGGGAAAGGTGACCGGTGCGCGGACAAACTCCCGGCTCGATCTCGCGCTTGGCGCGGACAACATAAATATTGCAGATCTCTTTTCGCTCATCCCGAAGGAATACATGAAGAAGGCCGAGGGGGTGAAAGGGACGGGGACCGCAAAAATCCAGGTCGCCATCACCGGGACGCTGACCGACACCTCGACGGCGGAGATCGCCGGGACCATCGCGGCCTCGGGGGCAAGCATACAGTACCCCGGGCTCCCGAAGCCGATCACCGGCATTACGCTCCTTGCAGGCTTCACACGGACGAAGTCCACGCAGGAATTTCACATCGAGAAGATGACGGCGAATCTCGGGGGGGCCCCGTTCAGCCTGGCGATGAAGGTCGTGAATTTTGACAATCCCTACCTGACGCTTTCCGCCTCCGGCTCTCTCAACCTGGCCACCGTCCCCGAGTTCTACCCGCTTGAAAAAGGGACGGAGCTCTCAGGCCAGGTGGCCGCCGATATCCGCGTGGAGGGGAAGGTGAGCGACCCGAAATCGCTCCGCGGTTCGGGCTCGCTCACGTTCAGGGACGTCTCGGCAAAGACCGCCTCCACGCCCAAACCCGTCCGGAAGGTGAACGGGACGATCACGATCAACAACGACGTCGCACAGGCGGCGAACCTCTCCCTCATGATCGGCGAATCGGACATGACGCTCTCATGCAGGGTGAACAACTACCTCTCGCTTGTCACCTCCGACAAGAAGGCGCCGACGGCGACCGCGACA
>DATJPH010000363.1:0-3650 GCA_035506475.1 Bacteroidota bacterium
ATCCTTTTAACAGTTCTGCTTTCATCTTCTGCCCCCTGTGACACGATGTGCGGGTCCAAAGGACCCGAAAGAATGCGGGCACCGCGTCCAGAGGGATCGTCGGATACACAAGCGAATAACTCCAGGTGTATCGACCGGGGCTGCTTGCGAGAAGATGCGGGAGAGAGAGGAAGGAGGGATCCAGAGGCAGATTCAGCTTCTTCTGCACTCACTCCCGGTTCGGATGGAGTGACGCAGTGTCAGCATAGGAAAGAACCTGATCACCTGTACGCTGTAACCTAACCTTAATAAGGGCTAAAGTCAAGGTTGCTTCGGCCGAAGGTTGCTTCGCTTCGCTCGCAATGACTGGCCTCGCAATGACTGGCCTCGCAATGACCGGCCGCAATGACCTAGTACCGGGGCATGGCGGGGTCGATACGCTCGGCCCACTCGTCGATGCCGCCGAGGAGGTTTTTCACTTTGCGGAACCCGAGCTGTTTCAGAAACTGAACGGCCTGCCCGCTCCTGTTCCCGCTGTGACAATAAACTACTATTTCCTGCGAGGAATCGAGCTCGTGCACCCTGCGCGGGAGATCGTTGAGCGGGATGAGGTGACCGCCGAGATTCGCGATCTGGTATTCCACCACTTCGCGGACATCAAGAAGGAACGGGCTCTCTCCCCTGTCGATTTGCGACTTGAGATCGGTGACAGTGATCGCATGCTCGTCAACGGCGGCCCCTTCAGGGGGCGGAGGCGCGATGCCGCAGAAGGCCTCATAATCGACCAGCTCCGTGATCTCGGGGTGGTCGCCGCAGACCTTGCAGGAGGGATTCCTCCGAAGCCTCAGCTCGCGCGTCTTCATCGTCAGCGCGTCGAACAGGAGAAGTCTCCCCACGAGCGACTCGCCGATGCCGAGTATATACTTCACGGTCTCGGCGGCCTGGATCGTCCCGATGATCCCAGGGAGAACACCGAGCACACCCCCTTCAGCGCAGCTCGGGACAAGTCCCGGAGGGGGGGGATCCGCGTAGAGGCACCTGTAGCACGGCCCGCCGGGGGCGGAGAAGACGGAGACCTGCCCCTCGAACCGGAATATGCTCCCGTAGACGTTCGGTTTCTCCAGGAGGACGCAGGCGTCGTTCACCAGGTAGCGCGTCGGGAAGTTGTCCGTCCCGTCGGCGACGATATCGAAGCCGCCGATGATCCCGAGCGCGTTTGCAGAAGTAAGCCGGCTCCTGAAGAGCTCCACCTCCACGTTCGGATTGATCGCGTGTATCCGGTCTTTTGCCGAGTCGAGCTTCGGCCTCCCGACGTACGGCGTGGAGTGGAGGACCTGGCGCTGGAGATTCGACTCGTCCACGACGTCGAAATCGACGATGCCGAGCCTCCCGATCCCCGCGGCGGCCAGGTAGAGCGCCAGCGGTGAGCCAAGCCCCCCGGCCCCGACAAGCAGGACGCTCGAGGCCTTCAGTTTCATCTGCCCCTCAAGGCCGACCTCGGGGAGTATCAGGTGACGGCCGTACCGCCTGATTTCGTCGTGCGAGAGGCGGACGTCCGTCCGCGCTCCCCTTCCACCTGTTTCTCTCATATTCAACTCCCCCCCGCAATCGATGGTATGATGCTCACGGTGTCCTTCTCCGAGACAATCGTCTGTTCCTTCTGGAGATAGCGGATATCCTCGTCGTTGACGTACACGTTGACGAAATTCCTGAGCGAGCCCGACTCGTCGAAGAGATGCCTCTTGAGGGGGACGTATGCGGTTGTGAGACTCTCCAGGAGCTCTCCGACTGTCTTTCCTTCAAGCACGACGCTCTCTTTCTTCTCCGTGAACGTCCTGAGCGGCGTCGGAATCAGCACGCGTGTTGCCATTCCCCTCCCTCTTCCTGGTGTGTCTTAAGCCTCTCTGGAGACCGCAGCGCCCTGTTTCAGAGGCGGAGCCGCGCCGGGCTCCAGGTGATCGATAAGCTCTTCGTCAAAGCCGGAACGGTCCTCCTTCAGCACCCACGACTTGACGGCCGCCGGTATCCGCTGCTCGACCGCGGCGATGACGTAGGAGCACCAGGGCCAGGCGTGGTCAAGATCGAACTGCGACGGCCTTGCCGGGTGGTCGGGATGCGAGTGGTAGAACCCCATCACCCCGAGTCCCTCGGCGGCCGCGTTCTCCTCCGCCCGCTTGTATTCTTCGGGCGTAATGAGGAACCTCCGGTTCCGGTTTTCCTCTTTTGCATTCCCGATCCGGACGACGTCGTAGACCTGCTTCCCCGCGCCGGACTCGACGCCCAGGAGTATCCCGCAGCACTCCTCGGGGTATGCTTCCATGGCGTGGACCCTGATCTTGTGAAGCGCCGTGTGCGTCATCGCGATCACGCGGTTGTTCGCCCCCGCCCCGTTGCCGTCCCTCATCGCGTCATTCCTCCCAGAACCGTTCACTCAGATACCTGCTCCCGTGATCGGGAAACACCGTGACGATGACCCCCTCTTCGAGGCGCTGTGCGATCCGGAGGGCGGCCACCATGGAGGCCGCGGATGAGACTCCCACCAGAATCCCCTCCGTTTTCGCCAGGCGCCGTGCCATCTCATGTGCGGCGTCTGTCGAGACCTCCAGGTGTTCGTCCGCCAGTTTCGCATCGTAAATCCCGGGAACGATCGCCGTCTCCAGGTGCTTCAGCCCCTCCAGCCCGTGGAGCGGCGTGTCGGGCTGGAACGAGATGCACCTGATCGACGGGTTGAACTCTTTGAGCCGGCGCGAGGTGCCGACGAACGTCCCCGATGTCCCGATCCCGGCGACGAAGTGCGTGACGCTCCGTCCGGTCTGCGCGTAGATCTCGGGCGCGGTCGTCCTGTAGTGCGCCTGCCAGTTCGCCGGGTTATTGTACTGATCGGGGTAGAAATATTCGTCCGGGTTCTCAGCCACGATCTTCTTCACAAGGAGCTGCGCGCCGTCGGTCCCCTCAAGCGGGTCGGTGTACGTCACGGAAGCGCCGTAGGCGAAGAGGATCCTCTTCCTCTCGGAGCCTGCGTTGGCCGGGACGGCGAGCCTGACCCGGTACCCGAGCGCGGCGCCCAGCATCGCGTAGGCGATCCCCGTGTTGCCGCTCGTGGCATCGATCAGAGTCTTCCCGTGCGTGAGCGCGCCGCTCCGCTCCCCGTCGCGGATCATGGAGAGCGCCGAGCGGTCCTTGACCGATCCCCCGGGATTATGCCACTCCGCCTTTGCAAGTATCTCGACCCGGGGTGAGACGCCAGGAAACGCCGGGAGCCTCAGAAGCGGCGTATTGCCGACCCGTTCGACAAGCGTCGGGGCCCCAACCGCCCGGTATGTCTGTGATTCAAACATCGTGAAATCGTATATTGTAAGAACAGGGGGAAAAAAATTTGTGTTTCTAAATGGGTAGAAAGGTCCCGGTCAACAGGGGCGAGGACAACAGCGGTGTGTGAGAGGGGCGTTCATACTCAAAATACGCCAAAAAGGGGAATTCGTTGATCCGAAACTGCTTCCGATATACTACTTGAACGTAAAATGACATCCACGGGTTCCGCGAGAACGCCGAAAAAGGAGCCGCTGTCGAACATCCGCCAGGAGGGGGCCGGGGAGAGGTCGCTCATCATATTCGCGGCACTCCCGAAACCCGGCGAGGTGAAAAAACGGCTGGCCAGGGAGATAGGCTTC
>DATJPH010000364.1:0-2825 GCA_035506475.1 Bacteroidota bacterium
GCCCCCAGTCCCAGCTGAATGAGTACTGCGCTTTCCGGACGTAGACACGGTGCGGCTCCAGCGCCACCCTGAGACGGCCGTGTTCTTTCTCCAGGCGCTTCGACCTTTCGACGGGCGAATCAAACAGGATGGAAAGGACGTTCCTCCCCTTGCGGAGGAACCGCTTGATGGGGAACCGGTGACCGACGAACATGTTGGAGGAGGAACCTACCTGCCGCCCGTTGCAGGTCACCAGTGCGTATGTGTCGAGGCCGGCCGCCACGAGATCGATTGCTCCCGCCGAGAGGAAATCCGCGGGAACCGTGAATTCTCTTCTATACTCCCATGCCAGGCCGTCGACCCACTGTACGTCGTTCTCCTGGAGCCTGTAGAAGGGGTCGCCGATCAACCCGCATGCCATAAGGTCAGTATGGACGGTCCCCGGAACCGCACCGTCGTGCCAGCGGAGGAGATCCCTGCGCGAGGGACCAAGCGAGCCGCTCCGGTCGACAGCTCTGAATTTCCAGGCGCCGTTAAGGTCGAGTGTCTTCATTTTGTCAGTATCATTTTTTGAACGAGGGACTTCCCGCCCGACTCCAGGCGGCAGATGTAGACGCCGCTCGAGAGGGAGTTCGCGTCCCAGATCACGGTATAGACTCCACCGTGGAACGATCCGTTTGCCAGCGTCGCCACCTCCCTGCCGAGTATGTCGTAGACGCGGAGCGAGACGGCCCTGGTCCCCCCGGCACCGGGGACCGCGAAGGCGATCGTCGTGGTAGGGTTGAACGGGTTGGGATAGTTGCCGTAGAGGCGGAGAAGAGAGGGGAGCGCCGCAGCCGCCCCGGGTATCGCGACGCCCGTGACGTCGTCCAGCGCGGCGATCTCGGAAAGGGATAGCCCGTAGTCATAGAGCCGGACGTCGTCGAGGACCCCGTTGAAGTCGTACTGGTTGTCGGCGGGGAGGTCCTGGGCGATCGTCAGCGCGTACGACGTCGTATTGATCAGCCCCGTAAGCGGCGTGAATGCGTCGAGGGCGCCGTTCAGGTAGATCTCCATGTCCGTCCCGTTGTAGAGCGCCGTAACATCCATCAGGCTGTCGAGGACTAAAGGGGACGAGGAGTCGAGATCCCTTGTGACGCCGCCGGAAGTCTTCACAGTCCAGCGGAGCCTGTTCGTCCCGGGAGTGACGGAGAGCTTCCACCGGTTCTGCCAGTTGCCGTGCGAGATGATGTACTGCTCGCGCCCGGCGTAGAATGCGGCGGGCTTCACCCAGAGGTTGACTGTGACGGCGTTCTGGAAATTGAGCGACGTATCGTTCGGCACGGCGATGGAGGCGGTCGAGCCGTCGAAGAGGTATGCGGAGGAGGGGTGGGAGAACCGGTCGTTCACCGGGACTGCGCCGTTCACCGTCCCGTTGTGGCCGCGCCCCGTCGCGTCGTTCGCGTTGCCGTTGAACGGATAGAACGCGACGAGGCTCCCTGTCTGCACCACGGAGAGGTCCCTCACCTCGAGGGCGAGGCTGTCCGCATCATGTCCCCCTTTTGCGTCGTCCACGCTGCACCGCACGACGTCGTTCGCGGCGGCGCCGGGGGCGTGCCAGGTGACCGCAGGCCCCGACCCGGTGATCGACCCCGCCGATGCGCTCCACGAGTATGTCAGTGCGCTTGAATCAGGATTGCTCACGACGCACGAAACGACGGATGAGGCGCCCAGGGCCACCTTCCGGGGGAGGGCGCTCATCCTGAGAATCACGGGGGGGCGGGCAATGGAGGCGACGACAGTCAGCGTGTCGCGCGCGGAGGTCGAATCCCCCCTGCCGTCGCTCACCGTGCAGGAAACCACGCAGACGCCCGGCGTATCGGGGGCCTTGTAGGAGACCACCGAGCCGGTCCCGGATAGAGATCCCCCGGACGAGGACCATGCGTATGTGAGCGGGTCGCCGTCCCTGTCGGATGCCGCGCAATAGACGTTGATCGTCCCCCCGTGCACGATGCGGGAGGAATCGGGCGAAAGGCTCTTGATCCTCGGCGGATGGTTACCGGCATACCCGTTCCTGTAGTCCACCACGACGCCGTTGATAAGCGTCCTGTCGAGATCCATCGTCATCGCCCCTCCCGCGGGCGCCACGACGAGCACCGATGCCGAATTGGCCGGGATCGTAACGGGGACCGTCCCCGTCACGGCCAGGGCGGCATACGTCTTTGTGACCGTGTTGTACAGGTCGAATGTCCCCCCGCCGAGCGAAATGAAGACCGCCGTGTCGGATGACCCGGGATTGAAGTAGCAGAACGTCGGATAGGCGGCGGCGTGGAAATAGTCGGTTTTCAGGAGATCCAGGCGGAGTATCCCCTTCACGTTCGTCGTATCGATAATCCCCCCGAGTATCCCCGCGTGCGATGCGCCGTAGAGCGCGAAATTAGTCCCGGCCCAGCCGTTCCGGATCGCGTCCCCCGTCGCGAACGGAGAGATCGTCCCGTTGCCCAGGCTGAACTGGTGCATCGCTTCGTGGGCGATCGAGGAGGCCGGGTCATACCGGTGCTCCCACGATGCACTGTCCTGCATGGCGTCGGGGAGATAGTTCGTGTAAAACAGGCGGGACGCGTTCGCGACATTCAACACCCACTTCCCCACAGCGCGCGCGTACCTGTCGTCGTAACGGACCAGGGGGACAAGGGCTCCCGCCTGCTCGGCCCCGTTCATGAAGAACGCATAGTCGTTCCCGTTCGGGGTGCTTGCCTCACCGATGAGCCCCGAGCAGTCGTACCCCCCCCAGTTCCCCACGATCGCCCCCCACTCCCGGAGCGTCCCGTTGCCGTCGGGGAAACACCAGTTCATCATTTTCGTGA
>DATJPH010000365.1:0-3040 GCA_035506475.1 Bacteroidota bacterium
GATCCGACAGGATTCTCGAGCTGATGAACAGGACGTACACCGTCGATCACTATCGAACACTGATCCAGAGAATTCGAAAAACAATCCCCGGCGTGGCCCTCAGTACCGATATCATTTCCGGGTTCCCCTCAGAAACTGCCGGGGAACACCGCATGACGGTCGACCTCGTTCGCGAGCTCCGGTTCGACGGTGCGTTCACGTTCAAGTACTCGCCCCGGGAGCAAACAAGAGCATGGGAGATGGAAGACGACATCTCCGAGGAGGAAAAGGGGAGGCGGGTCTGGGAGGTTACCGAACTCCAGCACGCTATCGCCCTGGAACACAACAGGGAACTGATCGGCACGACAGTCCGCGTCCTTGTTGAAGGGGCGAGCAGAAAATCCCCCCATGAGTATACCGGCCGGACGGATTCGAACAAGACCGTTGTGTTCCCTCATTCCGACGAGCTGCCGGGTGATTTTGCAGACGTCAGGATCAATCGTGCAAATTCGGCGACGCTGTTCGGGAGCCGGGTTGGTGATGTCCAGCGCGGCGTCTCCGCGACCCTCAGGGGGACTGCAGCATGAAATTCCTTTGTCTAGCGTTCGTGCTTGCCGTTGCAGCGCCGGGCCTGCAGGCCCAGAGCGCAGATGCGGAAGTGACGAAGTACCTGACGATGCTTCAGGACGGCCAGGTCGATCAGGTCAGGGCGGAAATTCCGGCGCTGCTCGCCCGGTATCCCAACAACCCCGGCGTATTGTATATCCAGGCGCAGACGACGAGCGAGGGCGCCGAGGCCGTCCGCATCTATCAGAGCATCGTTGACAACTTCCCCGCGAGCAGCTGGGCACCGGAGGCCCTCTTCAAGGTGTACCAGTTCTACTACGCGCTGGGACTCTACAGAACGGCCGAGATGAAGATGGCCCAGCTGAAGAAGAACTATCCCGCGTCAAAACGGGCAGCGGGCGGAGGTGAGGTTGACACCGGCAGGCTTCCGGAGGACAAACCCGCTTTGGTGCCGTCCGGAACTTCCCCGGGGTCGGACACATCGGGCTCGGCGACGGCGCACTTTACGCTGCAGGTCGGAGCGTACACAACGCAGGCAAACGCCGAAAAACAGAAGTCGTTCTTCGAAGGACTGGGATACACGGTGGGAATGATCAACCGGGTCAAGGACAACAGATCGCTGTTCCTCGTGCTCGTCGGGACGTATCCCAGCGCTGAGGCAGCGAAGGCGCAGGCGGCGGAGATCAAGGCTAAATTCCATATCGACTCGATCGTCATCACGAACTGATGCAAAGCTCGACGGCACAATCGGAGCATCCGGAGAACGCCCCCGCGAACGCGATTTTCGGGGAATCGCCGCAAATGAAGAAAATCGCCGAGGTCGTCGAGCAGGTTGCTCCGACGGACATCACCGTTCTCATCACGGGCGAAAGCGGTGTCGGGAAGGAGGTGATCGCCAAGGCGATTCACCAGACCAGCAAAAGAAGCGGCCGTCCGATGATCACGGTAAACAGCGGAGCGATTCCCGAAGGGATCATCGAAAGCGAGCTGTTCGGCCACGAGCGCGGTTCCTTCACGGGTGCTTCCGACCAGAGAAAGGGGTATTTCGAGCTCGCGGACGGCGGGACACTGTTCCTTGATGAGATCGGCGAGCTCCCGCTTTCATCGCAGGTGAAGTTTCTCCGGGTTCTGGAAAACGGAGAATTCCTCCGGGTCGGTTCTTCTGTTCCCCGCCACGTGAACGTCCGCGTGATCGCAGCGACAAACAAAGATCTCGAATCGGCCATGCGGCAGGGAATGTTCCGGCCTGACCTTTTTTACCGGTTACGCTCGTTCAACATTGTTGTCCCTCCGCTGCGGGAGCGGCCCGAGGATATCCCGTTTCTGTTTCGGGTTTTCGCGGAGGAAGTCGCGCGGAAGAACGGGATTCCCTTCAGGGGAATTGCTGAGCCCGCGATGGATCTCCTGCGGGGGTATGCCTGGCCCGGCAACGTCCGGGAACTGCGGAATGCGGTGGAGAGCATGATCGTTCTCGAAAAAGGAAAATTCCTCGAGGCTGCCGACATCCGGAAGTATCTCGGGGCCAACACCGTCCGGCCGGCGGACGACCGGAATCTCCCCGTCCACGTGTCAAAGAGCGTCGAGCAGGCGGAGCGGGAGCTGATTCTGCGTGCGCTCCTGGAGCTCAAAGGAAACATCATGGAGCTGAAGGAGATGCTCGACGAGCAGCGTCAGGCGCTGGATGCGACAAAGCGCGGCGGCAGCGTCGCCGTGGGAACAGCGAACGATCCGGGGATTTCACTCGAAGAGATGGAACACCGGATGATCGCCGATGCGCTCAGCCGGTCGAAAGGAAACCGCAGGATGGCCGCACGGGCCCTGAACATCAGCGAGAGAACATTGTACAGGAAAATCAAAGAATTCGGGCTGGAATGACTCCAGGGAATCCGCGGGATCTCTCCGGGTACGTCCTGGCGTCTATGCTGGCGTGGCTCGTTGCAGGATGTGCGTACTCGTTTACCGGGGCTTCGGTTCCGCCTCACCTCAAGACGGTGGCGATTCCCCTGGTGGACGACCAGTCGGGTTTCGGCGAGCCCGGGCTCAGGGAGAAATTCACCACGGAGCTCGTTCAGCTCTTCACCGCCGACAACAGCCTCGAAGTCAGCGACCGGAACACCTCTGACTCGATCCTGGAAGGCGCCATCCTCTCCATATCGGATGCCCCGGCGGTGGTTTCGCAGGGAGAACAGGTGACACGCCGCCGCGTCACGGTTTCGGCGCGCTTCGCCTTTCAGGACAAAAAATTGAGGAAGAAAGTGTGGGAGAAGACATTCTCCAACTGGGGAGAATACGATTCAGGAGGAGGCCTGTCGCAACGCCAGGTCGGCTTGCAGGAGGCGATGAAGAAGATCGCCGAGGACGTGTTACTAGAAACGGTGTCCGGCTGGTAGAGCGCCGGGCACAGTGGTACATATTCCATCACATCCCGAGGTAAGGAATCGACATCATCATGGAAGAGATCATTCTCATCACCTACATGCTTTCACTCACCGTG
>DATJPH010000366.1:0-3703 GCA_035506475.1 Bacteroidota bacterium
CAAAAAACGTCCCGTGGAGCATGGCAGTACGCACGGACACGGGGGAGTTCAAAACGTCCGAGGAATTGAAATCAATCTACCTGTCGGGGGCGGGGCTCCGGAGCGACCAGGACATCGTCGCCTACTGCAGGATCGGCGAACGGAGCAGCCTGACGTGGTTCGTCCTGACGTACCTCATGGGATTCACGCATGTGAGGAACTACGACGGGAGCTGGACAGAATGGGGAAATCTCGTCAACGTCCCGATCGAGAAGTGAGCACAGAACGCCCAATGCCGGAGAAGCTCAAGAGGCTCCTTGAAACGTTCGATGCGCTGGACGATATGGACCAGCGGATGTCCATGCTCGTCTCTTACGCGGAACAATTCAGGGAGGTCCCCCCTGCGGTGGCCGCGCGGCCGTACCCGGAGTCCGCGCGTGTCCCCTACTGCGAGTCGGAGGCGTTCGTCTGGGCGGTCCCGGAGCCGGACGGGAGGCTGCTGCTTTATTTCGCCGTCGAGAACCCTTCCGGGATCTCGGCCCGGGCGCTCGCGGCGATACTCCAGAAGACGGTCTCCGGTGCTCCCGCTTCCGAGATCGCGGAGGTGACCCCCGATATCGTCAGCCGGATATTCAGGCAGAACATTTCGATGGGGAAGGGGATGGGGCTGATGGGACTCGTCGAGCGGGTGCGTGACGCGGCGCGGGCTACTCTCCGGCAGAAAAGTACTCCCTGATCTTCGAAGCGGTCTTCCCGCCGACTATCTCTTCAAGCTGTTCTGTCGTGGCAAATTTCACCCCCTGGACGCTGCCGAAGGCCTCCAGGAGTTCCTTTGCACGCTTTTTCCCCACCCCCTCGATGAGGTCGAGCTCCGTCTGGAGGGTCCTGCGGGACCGGAGCGCGCGGTGGTACGTGATCGCGAACCGGTGCGCCTCGTCGCGCACCTGCTGGAGCAGCCGGAGCCCTGAGGAGGTCTTCGGAATGAGCTCGGGTTCGCTCCGCCCGGGGAGAAAGACCTCCTCCAGGCGCTTGGCAAGACCGATCACCTGCTGGGAGCCGAGCCCGAGCTTCTGCAGGACCTCCACCGCACTGGAGAGCTGGCCCTTCCCGCCGTCGACGACGATAAGGTCGGGGAGCTCCCCCTGCTCCTCCAGAACGCGCGTATAGCGCCGCTCGATGATCTCCCGCATGCTCGCGAAATCGTCGGGGCCGGCGACCGACTGGATCTTGAACTTGCGGTATTCGCTCGTGCGCGGCTTCCCGTCAACAAAGACGACCATCGAGGCGACAGGATCGCTCCCCTGGATGTTCGAATTATCGAAGCATTCGATCCTGCGGGGAACCCGCTCAAGCCGGAGGTCTTTCTGGAGCGCTACGAGGGGGTGCGGAATGTAGTCCGCCCTTTTCATCTTCTGTATTTTCAATTCCTCGAGGAGGAACTTTGCGTTGCTCCTTGTGAGGCGCACGAGCTTCGCCTCTTCCCCTTCCTCCGGGACGTTGAGCGCAACGCTCTCCCCCCGGCGCTCCCCGAGCCAGCGCGTGATCGCCTCCGCGTCTTCCAGCGGCGTCTGGATGACGACCTCGCTCGGGATGTCCTCCGCGTCCAGGTAGTACTGCTGCAGGAGCGTTTCCAGGATCTCCGCGTCGGGCTTCCCCTCGACATTCCCCAGGTAGTAGTGCTGCCTCCCCACCATTTTCCCGTCGCGCAGCTTGAATATCACCCCGCAGGCGTCGTCGCCGTCGGCGGCAAACGCCATGATGTCCCTGTCCTTCGCGTCAAGGTCGACGGCCTTCTGCCGCTCGCTGTACGCCTCGAGCCCCTTGATCCTGTCGCGGATGAGTGCCGCCTCCTCGAACCGGCGGGCGGCCGCGTGCCGGTCCATCTCGGCGCGGAGCGTGCGGATAAGCGACCCGGTGCGCCCCCGCAGGAGCGACGCCACCTGATCGATCATCGCGTTGTACTTCTCCTGCGAGACGAGGCCTTCGCAGGGACCCTCGCATTTCTTAATGTGGTAATCGAGGCAGACCTTGAATTTCTTCTTCCCGATCGAATCCGCGTCGATGAGGAAGTTGCAGCTCCTGATCATGAATATGTCCCGGATCGCCTTCAGCGCGGAGCGGACGTTCTTCACGTCGGTATAGGGGCCGAAGTAGCGTGATCCGTCACGGCGGATCTGCCGCGTGATGAACACGCGCGGGTACGGCTCCCCGGTGATGACGATATACGGGTAGCTCTTGTCGTCCTTCAGGCTGACGTTGTAGCGCGGGCGGTATTTCTTGATCAGGTTGGCTTCCAGGATCAGCGCCTCGACTTCGGAGTCGGTCACGATGATCTCGATATCCGTCGCCCTGGTCAGCATCTGCTCGATGCGGGGGCCGAGCGAGCGGGATTTCTGGAAGTACTGGCGGACGCGGTTGCGGAGGTTCTTCGCCTTCCCGACGTAGAGGACTTTTCCCGTCCTGTCCTTGTGCTGGTAGACGCCGGGGGCGGCGGGGAGGTTCTCGAGCTTCTCCGGGAGTGCGACGTCCTCCTGGGTGATGCTTATGTTCAGGGTGGGAGGAATCACGGATCTATTTCACGAAGACCATTTTCCGGACCGCGGTGCTTACTCCTCCGCCCGGGGAGCGTACCTGAAGGCGGTAGAAATAGACCCCCGAAGCCCTGCCGGCGCCGTCGAACCGGACATAGTACTCCCCCGGGGGCTGAGGAGCATTCACGAGCGTTTCCACGCTGCGGCCCAGGATGTCGAAAACCGTGAGCGTCACCCCCGCCGGGGCTGCCGATCCGGAGACGGTCCCGGGGATATCGTATTCGATGATCGATCCCGCATTGAACGGGTTCGGATAATTCTGCCGGAGAGAAAACGCAAGGGCCGTCCCCGGAGGGAACGGCGGACCGATCGGGTCGCCCGTTTCGTGCAGGACCCACGCGTCAGGGTCGAGCGCGACGCTGTCGGGCCTGGCGGAGAACGCGAATCGGAAATCCTGGCTTGTGAGGCTGTCGCGCACGGTCAGCGTCGTGTCGCGTGTGCCGCTGTAAACGCGGACCTGGAGGGGCATGGTATACGTCGGCCACGACGGATCAGTTTTTCCCTGACTCTGCGCTATGCGAACCACGAGCGTGTCGGATCCCCAGGCGGAGGCGAGCGAGTAGACCGGCCACCCCTGCCCGTAGATCCACTCGTTGAAGAACCATCCCATCCCGGTCCCGGTCACTGATTCCACGGCTGCCTGGAAATCGGCCGTCACCGCGCTCTTTTCAGAATGAAGCGTGCGCCAGGCCCTGAAAGAGCGGAAGAAGGCAGAATCGCCGATCGCCCCCCGGAGCGTGTGGAGCACCCATGCACCTTTGTGGTAGACAAGGTCATCGAACAGGTACAAGCCTTGAGATTCCGGGTCGTACACGGCGCCGCTCCAGGACCCGAGGTTGAACCCCAGGTGTTCTTGCAGGTATGCGTGGAGGGCGGAGACGCCGCGGGTGTGTTCGAACCAGAGCGCTTCACTGTACGTCGCGAAGCTCTCGTTCAGCCAGATGTCCGGCCAGGAGCCGCAGGTGACAAGGTCTCCCCACCACTGATGGGCGAGCTCGTGGACGACGACGTCTTCGTTCGTCACGAGTGCCTCATGGAGCGTCGTGATCGTCTGGTGCTCCATCCCCCCGTACGCAAACGGGGTCACCCCCGTCATGAAATATTTGTCCCACGGATAGGGTCCGTACAGGCGC
>DATJPH010000367.1:0-3533 GCA_035506475.1 Bacteroidota bacterium
CGGGGAGAAACAGGAAGGCCCCGGTTTCCTGTCACAGAGGGAACCGGGGCCGCGCTGTTTTCGGGAGGGCCCTGAGCAGCCCGGGGGATCGCTAGTGGATCAACACCATCTTCCTCATGTCCATGAACTCAGGCGTGATCAGGACTGCGAAGTAAATCCCGCTTGCCATGTGGTCGCCTGAAAAGTCCGCACCGTGCACCCCCGCGCTCTGGTAACCGTCCACGAGGACCGCGACCGACTGGCCGAGGAGGTTGCGGACGATCAGCGTGACCTTCATGTCGGCCGGGAGCTTGTACGAAAGATGGGTCGCCGGGTTGAACGGGTTGGGATAATTCTGGTCCAGCCCGTACTCCCTGGGCGCGGAGGAGACAGGCGGCGTCACGGGTGAGCCGTTGTCGTAGGCGCGGAGTCGTGCCACGCCGATGTAATGGGCATCCCCGGTGGGGGCGCCGTAGATCCGTATGGCGTCGCCCGTTGTCGCGTCGAACGCCATCGCGTATGTCTCGAAATTGATCCCGTCGTTCGGCGTGTAGGCCGGCGTGCTCGTCAGCCCCGTCACCGCGTGCCATGTCCCGGCGGACCGGACCTGGACCTGAAGCCCGGTGAAGCAGCCTCCCCAGTGGTTGTCGAGCCCCTTCTGGTAGAGGAGGCCGGTGAACACGTGCCCATTGGTGAACGAGTAGCCGACCCAGTCGACCGTCCTGGGGCCTCCGCCGGTGAACGTGTCAAACTGGTCCTGCACGTTTGTGGAGCCCTGGGCGGGGAATGACTCGAGCTTGATAATCGTGATGTCGTGGTTCCCTTCGCCGGTCGGGCTGGGGATCGCGGCGATCGGCGTGGCGAGCGGCGTAATGTCGTTCCCCAGGTCCGGCGGGGGAGCCGAGGCCGTATCGACGGTCACGGTCGCGGCATACGTCCGCGTTCCGGACGTGTTCGTCAGGCTGAGCGTATACGTCGATGTCGACGTCACCGCGACGACACGCGAGCCGGAGAGCGCGACAGTCCCGATCCCCTGGTCGAACGAAGCCGATGTCGCGTTCGTGGATGTCCACGTCAGCGTGGCGTTTCCCCCCCCGACTGGAAGCGACGAGGGGCTCACGGTCAGCGTCCCCGTGGGGGCTCCCGTGGGGATGGCGACGGTGATCGTGGCGCTGTAGGTCTTTGACCCCGTGGCATTCGTCAGCGTGAGCGTGTACGTCCGTGTCGCCGTCAAGGTCACCTGGCGCGACCCTGAGAGGGCGACGGTGCCGATCCCCTGGTCGATGCTCGCGCTGGTGGCGTTTGTCGACGACCATGTGAGGGTCGCGGAGCCGCCCCCCGCGGGGAGCGATGAAGGGCTCGCACTGAGCGATCCGGTCGGGGCCGGGGTGGCGGCCACCGTGACCGTGGCGGTGTAGGTTTTCGATCCGTTCGCGTTGGTCAGCGTCAGCGTGAACGTCTTGGTGGCGGTGACGCTCACCGTCGTGGAGCCGTTGAGGGGCTCCGTGCCGACCCCCTGGTCGATCGATGCGGTGGTCGCGTTCGTCGACGTCCAGGTGAGCTTGACGGAGCCGCCGCCTGCCGGGAGGGACGCCGGGGAGGCGGTGAACGTCCCCGTGGGCGCGCCGGCAGCGATGCCGGTGCCGGCCACCGCGACAAACATCGCCGTGGCGGTCCCGCTTGTATGCGAGATGTAGCCCGACTGCGCTCCCCCGGCCGTCGGGGTGAACCGTGCATACACGGTCTTTGCGCTCACCGTGCCCCCCGTGGGCGCGATCGTGACGGAGGCCGAGAACGTCGTGTTATCGAGCGACACCTGGAAATTGGCGGGCGCCGCTACGGTGACGTTCGACGTCAGGTTGCTCCCCGAGACCGTGTACGAGACGGACGCGGAGGAAGCGTTGACGTTGACGCTCCCGAAATTGGGGAGCGAGGAGACGGACGTCGTCAGGATCTGGGGCGCGACCCCCCCGAGGGCGTCGCGGAGCGCATCATGGATGATGTTCCTCCCCTGTCCGGCGGGCTTCGTGGGATCGAAGTCTTCCGTCAGCGAGTAGAGACTCACCCCCCCGAGCGACTTTCCGCCGAATGTCTTCGTCCTGAAGTACTGCACGACCGCCTGGATCCACTGGGGGGTGGCGAGCGTCGCGAAGAATTTCTGCCCCTTGGCGACGCCGCCGTATTCGGCGCCGCCGTACGCTGCCGTCGCCGTCCCGCTGATGTAGCTCATCTGCCGGACGGCATCCCAGGTCTCGACCCCGCCGACGCTCAGGAGCCCGGTGAGCATGGAGTTCTGCGTCACCGTCGTGCTCCCGTTGTGTCCCAGGCAGCTCGTCCACGACTGGAACAGACCGTCCGCGCCGAGGAAGAAATAGCCGAATGTCGGCAGCAGCATCCCCATCTTGGACGGGTTGTGGCCGGCGTTGATCCACTGCTGTATGTAGCCCGCGGAGCCGTCGGTGAGGCCGTCGATCGCCCCGTCGTCCTCCCCCGAGGGGGCGGTCCCGGGATACACCGCGCACGTGTGCCACGTGTGGTTCGTATTGTTCGGCGTCCACATCATCGCGTAGAGCTGGGGATTGAACTGGTCGACGGCCGTATCGCAGACCGCCGCCGGGTAGCTGTTGTAATCGCTCAGGCCGGGGGAAAGAAGTATCAGCCCCCTGGCAGGGCTGTAGTACTTGTTCAGGTACGTCCTGAGCGTCAGTATCAGCCTGGTCGCAAGCGTCGGGTCGGGCGATTCCCCCTCCCAGTCGATCTCCACGCCGTCGTAGCCGTGTATCTTGCAGTAGCTGATGATCCAGTCACAGAAAACGTTCGCCGTCGACTGGCTCGCCAGTGCGACGTGAAGCCCGGAAGGGTCCACCGCCTGGATCGAGAGACAGACCTTGACGCCGTGCGCGTGGGCTGTCGTGATCAGGAGCTTCTGGTAGTTGACGCTCCCGCCGTCGGGACCGTAGATGATCTCTGTGGAGTCCGTGGCGAAGAGCGAATAGGGAGGTGTGGAGACGACGTTGCCGTTCCCGAAGTGGACGACGTGCGTGATCCCGGTCCAGTCGACCTGGTCGGGCGGCTCGCCCAGATGCTCACCGTTCCAGCTCGATCCGCCGAGCGTCGTCTGGTTCCAGGTGGCATAGTATGCCGTGTTCCACTGGGCTGCGGCCGGCAACGTGATAAGACATATGAGCAGAACGACTGTAAACGATTTCATAATGACAGGGAGTGTCGGATTTTGAAAGATCGGGCGTGAACTAGCGGACGTATATTGCAGATCTCCCCCGCAGGCCTTCAGCGTCGTCTGTTTCATGGTTCCCCCCCCAAGACTTATCTGAGTGTCAGCCTATGGAAATTCGCTAAGCTTTGCGTTTGTAAAAACTTATCTACAAAAACTTGCGAGCAATATATGTCACAGAACCCTTTAAGTCAAGACCATTCTCAATTTGGGTCAATTTTAGTACATACGATGAAGGTACTAGGGTAATCTCTTCACATGTGAAATCTCGTCCACGGCGGTTCTCAGGAGAGGATCGGGGGGATTGGCGCCCGGGACCCAT
>DATJPH010000368.1:0-4052 GCA_035506475.1 Bacteroidota bacterium
GGCCGGGTTGACGCGGAGCTTGATCGCATCCACGCCCACGACGCGCCTGAGCGCGTCCTGGATCTGCCGGACCGCGGTCCCGTCATCGGTCCGGACCTCCCGCTTGATGATCTTTCCCGCCACGGCGAGCGCGAACCGGAACGCGTCCCGTTCGAGCCGTTCGTACAGGTGCCAGAGCTGTCCCTGCATGGAGGCAAGCAGCGACTCGATCCGTGAGGTGTGGGCCGCCAGGCGCTCGTTGTATTCGGCGCGCAGGCGCGCCTCGGTCCGGGCCACCCCGTCGGCAAACCCCCGCTCGTACTCCGCCACGCCGGAATCGACTGCCGCCAGGAGCGCGGCACGGGGATCCTCGCCGGCGCGGGGGGGCTCCGCCGCCGCGATCGGCGGGAGAGCGTGGAGCGTGCTCCCCCCCGAGCGCCGCACGCGTGTGCCGGAGGCCGACGCGCGGATTTTGAGCACGTTAGACAAACACTTCCTCCGTTCCGCCCCTGCCGGCAATCACGATCTCCCCCTGGTCCTCGAGCTGCTTGACGATATCCACGATCCTTGTCTGCGCGGCCTCCACCTCTTTGAGGCGGACGGGCCCCATGTACTGCAGCTCCTCCTTGAGAAGGTCACGGGCGCGCTCGGACATGTTCTGGAGGACCTTCTCCTTCAGCTTGTCGTCGCACACCTTCAGGGAGAGCGCAAGCTCCTTCTTGTCCACTTCCCGCAGCACGCGCTGGATCCCCCTGTCGTCGACGAAGAGCAGGTCGTCGAACATGAACATCAGGCGCTTGATCTCCATCGCCAGCTGCGAATCCTGCGCCTCGATCGTCTCGAGGATTGTCTTGGCGGTCGCGGTCGTGCACTTGTTCAGGACGCTGGCGACGGCTTTCGCGCCCCCCATCAGGCTCAGGCTCTGGCTGATCTCGTTCTGGGCGATCTCTTCGACGACGTCCTCGACTTCCTTCAGGAGCGACGGGGAAACCTTGCCGAGCGTCGCCATCCGGTAGGAGACGTTGTTGCGGAGATCGTCCGGAAACTCCGTGAGGACCTGCGCCGTCTGGTCGGGCGTCAGGTTGGACAGGATGAGCGCGATCGTCTGCGGATGCTCCTTCGCCAGGAAGCTCGCGAGCTGGCCGCCGTCCGCCTTCTTGAGCGCGCCGAACCCCCTGACGTGCGTGAGCGCGCGGACCTTGTCAAGGACGTCGGTGGCCTTCGCAAACCCGAGCGAGCTCTCGAGGAGCTTCTGGGCGTAGTCGATCCCCCCCTGGATGACGTATTCCTGCGCGGTGATCAGCTGGTGGAATTCATCCATCACCTGGTCGATCACGTTGGAGGAGACCCCCTTGACGTTCGAGATCTCGATCGTCAGCATCTCGATCTCCTCCTGCGTGAGCTGCCGCATCATCTTTGTCGCGGTCTCGACGTCGAGCGACAGCATCAGGAGCGCCGCCTTCTGCTTCGCCGTATACCGCTCCGCACTCTGGTTCGCCTGTGCCATGGAGGATCGCTATCCCTGGACGCGTGAATGATTCTTATTCTTCAGCAAGCCACACCTTGAGGAGGCGCGAGGTCTCCGTCGGCTTGTCCTTGATGTATTCGGTCACCCGGCGCCGTTTCTCCGCGCGCACCATCGCCTCCTCGGAGATCTCCTCCTCGGGCGCGGGGAGCCGGATCGCCTCTTTCCGCTTCTGGAGCTCCGCCGCGGCCGTGGCCGCCGCCGTCGCGTACCCGGGGGAACCCTGCCCGACCGTGACCCTGAGCCTTCCAAGGAGAGAGCGGATCAGGACCACTCCCCCGGCCATGGCGGCCACAAGGAACACCTTCTGGATGATATCGTTGTAGTCGGACAGGGGGGGCGACTGCTTGTAGACGAAGTCCTGTTCCTGGAGCGGGGTGCCGAACGAGAGGTTGGTGACCGTCACCTCGTCGCTGCGGAGCGGATTGAACCCGACCGCCCGCTTCACGAGATCGGTCATCTTGTCCATGTCGTCCTTCGCCCGGGGGACGTTCTCCGTCGATTTCACCCCGTTTGTCTCAACCTGCTTCGTCGTCCCGTTGACAAGGGCGGCGACCGAGAGCCGCTTGATGTTGCCGAGGTTCTCGACGATGTGCTCGACGGTCTTGTTCACCTCGTAGTTTGTCACGGTGCTCGAACGGGTCGAGGGGGGAGCCGAATCGCTCGTCACGCTCTTGTCTTCCGAAATCTGCTCGCTCCGCACGGCGGTGTTTTCCGGGTCGTACTGCTCGAGCGTCCGCTCCACCTGCCGGAAATCGAGCTCCGCGCTCACCTGCACGACGGCGTTCCCGGCGCCCACGACGCTCTCCAGGAGCGACTGGGCCTTGCGGCCGAGGTAGGTCTCCACCTGCTGCTGGAGCTCGTACTGGCTCGAGGTCATCGCCGCGGCAGTGTTC
The DNA here is from genome assembly GCA_035506475.1 of Bacteroidota bacterium. GTDB lineage: Bacteria > Bacteroidota > Ignavibacteria > UBA10030 > UBA6906 > Fen-1273. The sequence continues at coordinate 2,401 of DATJPH010000368.1, forward strand.
CCCTTCGCGTTGTCGGACAGGAGTATCCCTCTCGAGTCCACGATCGACACGTCGGAAGACTCGAGCCCCTCGACGCTGCTGGCGACGAGGTGGGCGATCCCCTGCACCGATTCACGGCGCAGCGGCTTCCCCGACCTGAGCTTGAGGACGACCGAAGCTGTCGCGTTCTTTTCATCCTCCTTGAAGAGCGCCTTTTCCGGGAGCGCCAGGTGCACGCGCGCCCCTTCGACCTCTTCGAGCTGGAGGATCGTCCGGGCAAGCTCCCCCTCGAGGGCGCGCCGGTAGTTTACTTTCTGCACAAAATCGGAGACCCCGAGGTTCGTCCGGTCGAATATCTCGTAGCCGATCACGCTCGACTGGGGGAGCCCGTCGCCGGCAAGCGCGAGGCGGAGCTCGTAGACCTGGTCCTTCGGCACGAGGATGGACTTCCCGCTGTCGTCAAGACGGTAGGGGACGCTTTTTTCCTTCAGCTTCGTGACGATCTTGGAGGCGTCGTCGGCGTTCAGGCCGTTGAAGAGCGTGGCATAGGTCGGCTGGTTGACCATCGTGACCATCGCGATGATCGCCCCGATGACCCCGAGGGCGACGACGACGAGAAGGACCTTCTGTCCGAGCGACGTCCTGCGGATGAGTCCCGCGATCTGCTGCTGCGCGCCAAACTGGTTGTCCGCCATCGATTACACCTGGAGTCTCATAAGTTCCTGGTACGCGCTCAGTGTCTTGTTCCGGATCTCCATCAGAAGCTCGAAACTCGTCTTCGCCTTCTCGACGGCGACCATCACCTGGTGCAGGTCGACCGCTTCCCCCTTCACCATGCTCTCGACGGCGTTCCCCGCCTGCGTCTGGAGGGCGTTCACGTCGGTCACGGCCTTGGCCAGCGTCTCGCCGAACGACGCAGTCGTCTCGCGGAGCGACTGTTCGATCGCCCCCTTCTTCCCCGCCGCCGCGGTCTGCGGGACGAGCGTCAGCACCTGGTTCACGTTCATCGCACTATCCCTTCCGGTCGACGAGGGTTCCGGGGGTCGCGGGGCCCGGGCGCCCCTTCCCGGCATAGGTGTCTGGTGCGCCCGCAGAGCCCGTGGAGCCCGGGAAGAGTGTCTCCATGTAGCGCTGTTCCTCCTCCGAGAGGAGGTCCTTCGCCTGCACGCGGACGCGCGGCGGACCGTCGCCGGCGGGCGCGGGGCGTGCGGCGCCCGGAGCGCCCTGCGCAGCGGGTCCGGCCTGTCCGTCAGGAACCTGCGATTTTCCCGCAGGCTTCACCGCAGGCGCGTAGGCACCGATCCCTTTGATTTCCATGTCAGATCTCCAATGAATCTTTTGCCATCGTCTTTGCCGCGTCGATCGCGACAACATTCGCCTCAAACGTCCGGGAGGCGGACATCATGCCGACCATCTCGGTCACGATGTTCACGTTCGGCATGTTCACGTACCCGTCGGCGTTCGCGTCCGGATGACCCGGGTCGTACACCATCCTGGGGGCGGAGGGATCCTCGGTCTCTGTGGCCGTGATCGATTCGTCGACCTGGTCGGACCCCTGTTCGGCAAGGGGGACGTCGGCCATGTGCGCCTGATTGGTCGTCGTGAGGCGGAGACCGGCCTGCCTGAGCGCTGCGCCGAAGAGGTGTTCCCCCTTTGCTTTCAGCTCCACCATC
>DATJPH010000369.1:0-2120 GCA_035506475.1 Bacteroidota bacterium
CACGCGCGACTCAGCCAGGAGGCGTATGAATTCCTCGTGGTTCCTCTTTTCCGACCAGCGCACGACTTCACGCGGGATATCCCGCTGCGGTCCTGCGTACGTGGCATAGGGTCCGGATGCTTTTGACACTGTAAATGTAAGTTCTTTGTCCCAGAACGCCTTTCGGGTCAATTCGATCCTTGAAACGCCGACAAGAACGATCCGTCCCTGCCTCCTCGCGAGCCGCTCGGCGAGAAGTATGGGGCCGTTGTCCTTCGTTGCGGCAGTGAGCAACACGGCGTCGGCCCCCTGTCCGCCGGTTGCATTGAGAACCGCGGACTCAACGTCATCGCGCCCGAGGACCAGGCTGCGATCACAACCGAGAGCCTTGGCGAGCTTGACTTTTCCCCTGTCGATGTCGACGCCGACAACCGTGCTTCCGTATGCCCGGGCTAGCTGTACGGTCAAAAGCCCGATCAGGCCGAGCCCGACGACAACGACGTTCTCACCGGGGGTCAATTGCGCGCAACGAATCCCCTGGAGCGCAATGCCCCCGATCATGACGAAGGCCGCCTCTTCGGGACTGACCCCTGTTCCCGATCCGCCGCCCCCGGAGACGAGCGTGCAGAGGTCCTCCGGAACTGCAATGATCCCCGCATGGCTGGCAAATCCCGAGCCAGCACATGCGACGAAGTCTCCGGTTTTGAACCCCCGGGCGTCTTTTCCCGCTTCAATCACGATCCCGGCGCTGCTGTAGCCAAGTGGGAGGGGCTCGTCGAGGCGCGCCAGGGCTTCACGAAATACGCTGAAGAAACCCTCTCGGCGGGCTTTCTGGTAGGCCATGCTCACGAGGTCTGGGCGTGAGATCGCCTTCCCGAGGAGCGACTTCTTTCCCATCTCAATCATCAGCTTTTCCGTGCCCGGGCTGATCACGGAGGCTTGATTCCTGACAAGCACTTCACGGGAGCCGCACCCCGGCTCGGGCGTTTCGACGATTTTCACGCGTCCTGTTTTCAGTTCTTCAATAAGCTGCTTCATCGTAGAAGTATCCTGGTCGTGATGTCGTTAAGCGGTGAGACAGTCGGTCAACGTGCGACGTCGTGATAGATGCGCCGCAATTCCTCGGCCATTTGTTCCCATGAAAACAGGGCCGAGCGCGCTTTCCCCTTTTCCCGCAGGCGCTCGCGAAGGGTCGGGTCCGAACACACGGACCTCATCGCGCTGGCGAACCCGCCGGTGTCCTCCGGATCTATGAGCAAGCCGGCGTCGCCGACGATTTCCGGCAAGGATGTCGCCCTGGAACAGATGACGGGGCAGCCGGACTGCATTGCCTCCACCGCGGGAATCCCAAAGCCTTCAAATAGCGAGGGGAAGACAAACGCGTCAGAGGCCGCATAGAGTGAAGGCAGATCCTTCCTGGGGACGAATCCCAGTCGACGGATCCGGCCTCCCGCCTCCAGGTTCGTGGCGCGCAGCGCAGCTGCAAGTCGCGAATCGTCGGAAATCCCCGGGCCCACGATTACCATTGCGTGGGGGATGCTCCCGGCGGCGGACGCGAACGCCTCGATCATTCTCTCGAGGTTCTTGTGCGGCAGGGAAGATCCGACCGAGAGGAGAAACGGACCGACAAGTCCGTACCGCCGCCTGACCGACTCCGCGTCCGTCTGCGTCGAGAGTTCTTCTCGTGTGAGTCCCCCCGCATACACCACGCAAAGCTTTCTCTGATCGAGGCCGAACGCGGCGCGCGCATCGTCTCTCGTGTACTCCGAGTCGCAGATCACCCTTGCCGCCCGGCGGAGACTGACCGGAATCATCGCCTGCAGGTACAGTCTTCGTCCGGTGGCGAAATTCGCCGGGTAATGGCGGTACTGAAGGTCATGGAGCGTCACGATGGCCGGGATCCCGGTCCCGAGGGGTAGTGTATTGCCGGTCGAGTGCAGCACGTCTGCACGGGCATTCTTCGCGATCCCGCGTAGGAAGAACTGTTCCGAGACCACCCGCTTAAGTCGCGATTCCGCGTTCACCGGAAGCACTATCCTTTCCCCCGCGACGGGCGACACGGGGATCGCATCGGCCACCAGGCTGTTCATCAATATCAGGAACCTGTCCGGGCCGGGTGTTGATGTCAGTTGCCGGATCAG
>DATJPH010000370.1:0-3757 GCA_035506475.1 Bacteroidota bacterium
AAGGTCCGCCCGTTCGGCGTCTGGAAGCCGGTCCGGCTGGAATGCGAGAAGAGGGGCCTTGTCCCCGTCGGCGACCCGATGCCCCGCATCGACATGCTCAACGGGTTCATCACGATATTCTTCCAGATCGGCCTTGCGCTCGTCCCCTTCTATCTCTTCCTCCGCCAGTGGGGGCCGATGGCCGGCGCATTCGCCGGCGTGATCGCCCTGGGCGTCCTCCTGTATTTCACCTGGTATAGGAACCTCCCCTCACCCGACGAGGTATGACGATGAAACCGGCGGTGCATCTGATCTGCAACGCGCATCTTGACCCTGTCTGGCAGTGGCGGTGGGAGGAGGGGGCGTCCGAAGCGCTCTCGACGTTCCGCACGGCGGTCGATATCCTCCGGGAAGACGATGAGCTTGTCTTCAACCATAACGAAGCGGTCCTCTACAGGTGGGTCCGGAAATACGATCCCCTTCTGTTCAGGACGATCCGGGACCTGGCGGAGGCGGGGCGGTGGTGCATCAGCGGGGGGTGGTACCTGCAGCCCGACGTGAACATGCCGGGACTCGAATCTGTCATCCGGCAGATCGCCGAGGGGCGGCGTTTTTTCAGCGAGTTCTTCGGCGCTCTCCCCGTGGTGGCGTACAACTTCGATTCGTTCGGTCACTCCGGGGGGCTCCCGCAGGTCCTTGCGCTCGCCGGGTACAGGATGTACATACACATGCGCCCCCAGCCCGGCGAGCTCGATCTCCCCTCGGATCTCTACCGCTGGCGGGGGGTGGACGGCACAGAGATACTTGCCTACAGGATTGCCGTCGGCCTCTACCACACGGAGCGGGACAATATCGGCGACCGGCTCCGCGAGGGGACGGCCCTTGCCCTGAAATTGAACAGGGACGTCCCTGTCTTCTGGGGGATCGGCGATCATGGCGGCGGCCCCACGCGCGAGGATCTGCAGGAGATCGCCCGGTTCCGGAAGAACGAAGACCGTGTCCGCATATTCCACAGCACCCCCGAGAATCTCTACGCCGCTCTCAAATCCGCCGGGGCGGATGCCCCGCTCGTCGAGGGGGATCTGCAGCGCTGCTTCACCGGAACGTACACGTCGCTCTCGAGACTGAAAAGGCGCTGCCAGGAGAGCCTCTCGGGGCTCCTCCAGGCCGAAACGCTCCGCAGTGCCACATGGTGGGCGGGGGGGCAGCCCTATCCTTCCGAGGAGATGGCGGAGGCGTGGAGGGATCACCTCTTCAACGATTTCCACGATATACTCCCGGGCTCGTGCACGCAGCCCGCGGAGCAGGACGCGCTCGACCAGTACGGCCGCGTCGCGGAGACCGTCCGCCGCCTCCGGCTGGGCGCGGCCGTCTCGTTCAACCGGGGAGATCCCCGCAGGCGCTACATCCCCGTCACGGTGCTCAACGCCGATCCTTCACTGAAAGCATTCCCGGCTGAATGCGACTGCATGGTGGATCTCCGCCCGAAATGGACAGGGCTCTGGCATCTCCGGCTCTTCGACGCCGAGGGGAATGAGCATCCCTGCCAGGAGGAACAGCCCGAATCTCTCCTTCCGTTCAACGGCTGGCGCCGCCGCGTCAGCTTCATGGCGGAGACCGGAGGGACGGGGGCGAATAATTATGAGCTCAGGATCGCGCAAGGGACCTCGTCCCGCCGGACGCTGCCGGCGGCTCTTCCCCATGCCCTGAACGGGGAGTCCGGGTTCGTCGATCATATCGACGCCGGCGGCGGACGCGAATGTCTCGCGGGACCGATCATGCGGCCGATCGTCGTCGAAGACGGCGGCGACGCCTGGGGAAGCGGGCTCTGGAGCTACGCGGTTCAGGTCGCCGCGTTCACGAAGACGGCCGGCCCGAACGTTCTCGCGCAGGGCCCCATCCGCACGATTACCGAATCGGTTTACGGTGCGCTCGGGAGCCGTGTCGTCGTCGACACAGTCGCCTATGCCCGATGGCCCGTGATCGAGTTCCGTCTCCGGGTCACGTGGAATGAAATCCGGAAGCGTCTGAAGCTCTCGATCCCTACGGTCTTCCGGACGCAATCGCTCCTGTGCGAAGTCCCGGGCGGCGCGATTTCCCGTCCCGCAGACGGAGAGGAGCACGTCCACGGGCGCTGGTGCATGATGACCGGGGAGCTGAACGGCCGTGAAACCGCATTTGCCGTCGTCACCGGCGGTCAGCACGGGCTCGACTTCAGGGGCGGAGAACTCCGGCTTTCGCTCATTCGGAGCGCGGCATACTGCCACGAACAGGGGCTCCCGCTGGGTGAATGGCCCGAGAGGAAGTATATGGATATCGGCGTTCATGAAATGCGTATCGCCGTCACGGCCGGCGACCCCGCGGATGTCCGATCGCGGCTTGCGGGGCTCGCGGAGATGCTCTCGGCTCCTCCGCTTGTCTATCCCCATCTTCCGCAGGGGATCCCTGCTCCAGGGCACCAGGACGGGGAGATCCCGGCGCCGTTTGCGGCTCTCTCAGGATGCTCGGTGAAGATGCTCTGCTGCAAGCGCTCCTGGGACGGTGAGGCGCTCGTCCTGAGGCTCCATGAAACGTCCGGGCTCCCGGCGGAGGCACGGCTTCACCTGGGTTTCCCCGCACTCGACGTTGAACTCGCGTTCCGGCCGTTTGAAATCAAGACACTCCGTTTCGAGAGATCCGGCCAGTGGCGCGAGGTCTCACTTATCGATGAGTCCTGATATGAACGACATCTGCATCCGGCGCATCGCCGGCACGCTCCTCCTGCTCCTTTGCGCTGCATCAGGCCCGCTCTCAACCCCGGCTTCGGCTCAAACTGAAATCGCGCTCCCGGATACGGGCTGGCGGCTCTGGCTCGACCGCCCGGCCCGGTGGGAGAACGATTCCCTCTACCTCCCGGCCGACCTGGACCTCCGGATGCTCCCTGTCAACCCCCCGACTTCCGGCTGGAACGTGCTTGAATCCGCCGCGCCCCTTAACGTGACGCTTCCGACGACAGTCGAGGAACATTTCTGGGGTGTCAACGGTCTCCGCCCCTACAGGGGAGGGGAGTATGTGTACGAATCGGAAGACTCCGCAGTGATGAACGGGAACTACACCGGTGTCTCGTGGTGGGTGCATAACGTCGACATCCCCGCGGATGCGCGGGGGAAGAAGGTGGTCCTCTTCATACGCGGGGCGCGGCTGAGGGCCGAGGTTTACATGAACCGGAGGCTTGTCGGATACCACATCATCGGCGAGACGTCGTTCTCGTGCGACGTCAGCGCCGCGATGCGCCCCGGGTGGACGAACCAGATTGCCATCCGGATCACGAACCCGGGGGGGAGGCTCGACTGGGTCGACACGGAGCTGATGAACTGGGGGAACGTCTCGCTCCACAAGAGTCACGGCTTCGGCGGGCTTGACCGCGGGATACGGCTTGAGATACACGGGCCCGTCCGGTGCACGGACGTTCATGTGCTGAACACCCCGAACCTTGACAGTGTCACGGCCTTCTGCACCGCGCTCAACTCGACCGGGAGACCTGTGGATGCGACATTCCGCTTCGACGTCGTCGATCCCTCGCAGGGCGGGATCGTCGTGGGCACGTCGCACGCATCTCTCCTGATCCCCCCGGGGGTATCCCGCACGGCATCGGCCCCCCTTGTCGTCCCCGGCGCGAAGCCCTGGTCGCTCGAGTCCCCTCGACTCTACAGGCTCCGGGCGTCTATCGAGTCTCTCGCAGGGAAGCGCCGATTTGCCGACACCGCCTCCGTCACGTTCGGATTCAGGTGGTTCGAGG
>DATJPH010000371.1:0-9572 GCA_035506475.1 Bacteroidota bacterium
CTGCCCTTCCACAAGCGCCTTCACAAACGCAAGCCCGATCCCTGTTCCCCTGTTCCCCCCCTTCACTGCTGTGTTCGTCCTGTAGAATTTCGTGAATATCTTCGGGAGGTCTTCCCTCGGGATTCCGGGACCGGTATCCCGCACGACCACCTGCACGCCGAAGGGGCACGACCCCACGGACACGTCGATCTTCCCCCCGTTCCCCGTGTACTTGAGCGCGTTGTTGATCAGGTTCCCGAATATCTCCGCGCTCCTGTCCGGGTCGATGAGCACCGGAGGGGTTTCCGTGCCGACGAACGAGATCGCGATCTCTTTCCGGGCCGCGAGGACAGCCCCGTCGTCGACGATCGGCTTGACGATCGAGGCGACGTCGACGGGCACGACGTTGTACTGCATCATCCCAGCTTCGACCTTGGAGAGGTCGAGGAACTGGTTCGAGAAGTCTGCGATTTTCTGGACGTTGTCCCGGATGCCGTTGAGGAGCTTCATCTGCGGGTCGCTCACCGGTTCCTCTGACTTCTTGGTCAGCAGGTAGTGAGCCGAGAGGATCGACTGGAGCGGCATCCGTATCTCGTGGGAAATATGCTGCATCATCTCCGCGCGGAACCGGTTGAGTTCGTCAAGACTCGCGCTCATGGAGTTGAACGCCCGGGCGAGGTCTGCGATCTCGTCGTGTGACGGGATCCGTATTTTCGTGAATGCACCCACGGCGATCTGCCTCGTTCCGGCGACGAGCGTCCCGATCGGGCGCGTGATCGTCCGGGTGATGATGAGCGCGGCCCCTACGGCCGAGAGAAACGCGCCGATCGCGATGAGCAGGGCCACCCGCAGCGAACGTTCCGTGGCGAGGTCGATGGTCCTGACGGAAGAATCCACCGCGCGCTGCCGGCGCGCCATCAGATCGTCGAGCGACTTCCGCACCCTGTCCATCGCATCGGCGCGCTCGTTGACCGCGCCGGCGGAGAGGTCGGCGTTGAGGACCGAGGTAAAGTGCCAGTCGTGTATCTGCCCTGCAAGGTCGAGCGTCTCCTTTTCCGACTGATCGGAGAGCATCCCCGAGAGGGAATCGAGATACCGCACGAAGAGCCTGTTGTCGTTAAGGAAGACGTTTCTGTAGACCGTGTCCTTCGCCATGAAGTACCTGTCCGCGTAGCGTTCCTCCTCGTAGAGGATCGTGCGCATCTCCTTCTCGAGATCGATGGCCTGCACGTCGATCGTGAGCACCGTGCGGGAAGTGCCCGTCACCGAGCGGAGCTGGGTGAGGACGTACGCCGTGGCGATCCCCATCAGGATGATGACGGCACCGAACCCGATCATCAGTTTCCTGTAGATCGTCAGCTTCACCGGTCCCCCTCCTGGATGATCACCATGGCGACGACATGACTGTCCGAGTGCGACATCGAGAGCATGATGTCCGCGCCCTTGAGCCTCTCGCACAGCGTGCCGTGGAGCAGGAAACGGGGCTGACCCGACGGCTCATTCATGACTTCGACGTCCTTCCACCGGAACTCCCCGGCCCAGCCTGTGGAGAGCGCCTTGCTCAGCGCCTCCTTGGCCGCAAAGCGTGCGGCGTAGTGCTGGAAACGGTGCGCCTTCGCGTTGCAGTAGCTGACCTCGCTCGAGGTATACACTTTTTCGAGAAACCGGTTCCCCATCCGCTCGATGCTCCGGCGAACCCTGTCGATCTCAATGATGTCGACGCCGATCCCCTTAACCATGATGCGGACCGTGCTGTTTCGCGTTCTCGGCGTCGATCACGTCGAGGAGCTCCGAGACGTCGTTCAGGTCGTAGTCGGCGTGGGATTCCACAGTGCCGAATGTGTCGCCGTAACGCGCGAAGGCTGTCGTGATCCCCAGGTTGGCCGCGCCGACGACGTCCCGCTCGGCCCAGTCGCCGACCATCACCGCTTCGTACGGCTCGACGCGGAGCAGGTCGAGCGCGCGGCGGAACGGCGCGGGGCTCGGCTTCCGCTCACCGGTGTCCTCGAACGTGACGACGTGGTCGAAGAGGTGATGGAAGTTGAGATAACAGAGCCGGAGCCAAGCTTCGCGTCCCGGCGCGTCCGAGACGACGGCGAGCTTAATCCCACGCTTGAGCAGGTCCACGAGCGTCATGTTGACGTGCGGGTACGGAACGAGGGCCGCCTCCCTGGCGCTCCTGTAGGCGATTACCCCGGCGGAGAGGCTCTTGTAATCGACCTTCTGAAACACATCGTACAGGAGCTGATCGAACACGTTCTGGAATTCGATCCCCTTTTCCTTGTAGATCGCGTCGATGCGGGACCGGGCTTCGGCGACGGAAAGGCGCAGGCCCGCGTCGATCATCGAATTGATGGCTGCGCCTACCGCAAGCCGCTTCATGCTCATGAAATCGACAAGCGTGTTGTCGAGGTCGAAAATGACCGCTTTAATCATGATAGCGTGTCCGGTTGTTCAGTGCGCGCTGCGGGCAGCCCTGGCGATCTCATCCTCGATGTATTCCCGCAGGGCTGGCTTCAGGTAGATATCCTCGAGCCCGATCTCGTGCATGGCCATGGCAAGAACGGAGGCCTTCTTCGCGGGGAAAAGCCTCCGGTTGACAAGCAGGATCTTCTGGTCGCGGAGTATGCAGTACCCCCCCTCGAAATCCCCCCGTTCATAGCGAATGGTGACGCCGAGCTGGGCGGCCACTTCCTGAAGCTCCTGTATCAGCACCTCATGCTTCATGGGGCGGGAGCGGCGTTTTTGTAAATGGGCGGAACACCGCGAGCGCGATAATTGTATAGTAACAGAGGAGGGCGATCACCGGGGCGCCGGCGAGCGCGCCGACGCGGGCGACAAACAGCTCGCGGAACACGCTGTTCCCCTCCGTTGTAAAAAACTCCCTGTACGCCATTTTACCGTCGAGATACATCGTAAACGCCTCGACGGGAACGAACGTATAGAAGAGTATCGCGCTCATCATCAGCCAGCCGTTTTCCTTCAGCCGGAACGGGGATGTAAGGAGAAACACGGTCCCGCTGATGAGGACGATGGCATAACTGATGATGATGACCACCGACGCAAACGAGATCAACCGGAAAATCTCCCGCTCGGCCTCAGGGTCCAGGTATTCCTCGAACTCGAGCGTCCCGGTCTTGAGCATATCGTTGCCGATCATGGCGCGGATATTCACCGCGCCGAGCCAGAATATCGCGGCCACGGCGAGTATGAACAGAGAGATTCTCCAGACCGATATAGGGCTCCTGTTCATGTGCCGGCCTTCCGTTCCCCTTTTTTGGTGTCGATGAGCCAGTTCTTGTACCAGCCCAGGTCGTGGCAGAGCGAGAGGAGCTCTGCGAGCCCCTCCTGCGTCATTGACAGATATGCGGCCGTCATTCGCTTTCGGACGTCCCCGGGGGTGCCGGCAAGAAGAGATGCCAGGAGGTTCCGGGTCTTGCCGGCGGCTTGGGAGAATTCGGCGGCAAGCCTTTCATACCCCTCGCCTGCCGGGCCGATACGTGTCATGATGCCGTACGTCCGGTGGAGGAATTTTGCATAGAAGCTAAGTTCCTCCAGGATGCCCTGTTCCGGCTGGATCCTCCCCGATTCGAGGAGTATCCCCAGATCGGCACGGTGGACGATAGTTCGGGCAGAAAACGCGTCGAGCTCGGAAAGCAGTGATTCTGTCGCGGGGCTGAGCTCCATCGTGTAATATAGAAAAAGGGTGAGGGAGATTCAATTCCGTGGAATTGCTTCGAACAGGCCGGGTGAGTATATTTTCGCTATCCCTCCGCCCGGGGGGATCTGCGCCAGCCAATCAAGGAGACTCCCTATGAAGCGCCTCCCCCTGTCTGCACTCGCCCTGGCGGCCCTGCTGTCGGCCTTCCCGGCATTTTCTCTCCCCAGGTTCGCAAGCCGGACCGGGTTGAAATGCCAGTCGTGCCACGTCGACCCCTCCGGGGGAGAAATGCGGCAGACCTTCGGCGTGCAGTACGGCCGTGACCAGCTCCCTGTCCCGGAATGGTCGAAAGGTCCGGATATGACGGATTTTTCAAACGTCATTACGAACATACTCGGCGTGGGAGCGGATTTTCGGACGATCTACTACAACAGGAAGCTGACGGATTCCACACACAGCGACGGGCTGTTCCAGATGCAGGGGGATCTCTACGTCAATCTCAAGGTCTCCCCGAAGGTCTTCCTCTATCTCAATCTGAACAAGGGCGTTTCCTCCGGGTTCGACGCCTATGCCCTGATGAACGTTCTTCCCGCCTCCGGACACGTGAAAATCGGGAGATTCATCCCGGACTACGGGACGAACATGGACGATCACACCGCGTATGTGCGCCAGTACACGAAGCTCAGCCCCGAGTTCGACGTCGTGGAACGGACGGGCGCGGAAGCGGCCGTATCCCCCGGCGCGTTTACGATCCTCGGCGGGGTGTATAATGCCGATGAGGGGGGAGGGATCCCCAGCACGAACAACAAGGCATTCCTGGGCAGGGGGGAAGGGATGTTCAAGCTCGCCGAGATGATATCCCTCGGGCTGGGCGGAAACGTCTTCAGCACCAAAACGGGGATTGCGGGGGTCAACACGACATATTACGGGGGGTTCGGCTCGTTCAGCGTCGCGAACTTCACGCTCCTGGGTGAGGCGGACTGGATCAGGATCTCCCCCTCGGGCCAGACGACGACGGCCCTTGCGACATATGCAGAGGCGGATTACGTCGTCACACCCGGCGTCGACCTCAAGCTCGCGTACGACTTCTATGACCAGGATATCAAGTTCAAGAGCGGCTCAAAATCCCGGTACAGCATCGGGGTGGAGTTCTTCCCCGTAAGCGGGGTGGAGATCCGTCCGATTTACCGGATACTGACGCAGCAGAACCCCGACACCGGAACGATGAGCGAGTTTGACCTCATGCTGCACCTTTACCTGTAAACACTATCACACACTAGCGGGAAAGGTATCACATCCATGCGTTTGACCGGAGCCGTTGTGACGTTGGTTGCATTGGGTCTTGTAGCCGCAAGTCCACACGAGAAGCCCTCCCGGAGCGTGTCGTTCAAAGAGGACGTCTTCCCGGTGATCAAGAAGCACTGCCTCCCCTGCCATTCCGAAGACAATTTCAACCCGAGCGAGCTCTCGCTCGATTCGTACGACCTTCTGATGCAGGGGGGAAAGAACGGCGCAACGGTTGTCGCGGGAAAAGCTAATGAGAGCATACTCATCAAGAAGCTGGGAGAGGCGCCGCCGTTCGGCGACCGTATGCCCCTGAACAAGAAGCAGGTGATCGCCGAAGGAAAGGCGAAATACCTGAGCGCGTCTGAACTGAAAACCATCGCGGACTGGATAAACGAAGGGGCGCAAAACAACTGAGCCAACCGACTCTGATCCCAGGATAACTTCATCAAACGTGCGCCCCGGCCGAAAATCCGGGGCGCTCCTCCGTTGCCCCTCGGCGCATCGCCGCCTCATCGATCTTCCGTTTGATTCTCAATCGGAATCTCCCGATATTTGTTTACATAATCTGTCTGCGTTGTCTATGCTTGAAGAGCGATCCCGCATCGAGTGGGGTAAATACTTCAGGGCCGAGTGGTTCTCGCAGAGCGCACTCGTCAAAGCCCTCATTGCCGTTTCACTGACGGCCGCCCTTGCCCTCCTCTTTCCGAGGGGGGAATCGATCGACCTTGACTACAAGGTCGGGGCTGTCTGGGCACGGAAAGACCTCATTGCCCCCTTCTCGTTTCCGATCCTCCGCGATGAACGCGAATATGCGCACGACATCGAGGAAGCGAAAAAGAAGGTTTACGACGTGTTCGAGCGTGACTCGGCCGTGACCGACTCACAGACGGCTTCGCTCGATGCGTTTTTCAGCCGGCTCGAACAGGCGCTCGATGTGCGGGCCCGGATCCATCACGCGACCCGGAAGCACGCTGCCGCTGATTCCGCCCGATTCGGCCAACTCGCCTCTTCGCTTGACATCCCGTTCTCGGACACGGAATGGGACGCCCTCTCCTCGCTGGCAGCCTCGGGCAAGCTCAGGGAGATGCGTACCGTGGTCGGGGAGGCGGCGCGGAAGTACCTCCACACGGGGATACTCGACAGGGCAAAGCAATCGATCCCCCGCGATGATATTGCCATGCGCAGGGGGACGCAGGAAGAGATCATCCCAGTTGCGCGCCTTCTTGACGAAAGCGATCTTCACGCGCTCCTGGAACGGGAGCTGATCGACAGGTACGGGAGCGACAACGACGCCGTGAGCATCGCCTACAAGATCGGCGTCATGCACATACAGCCGAACGTCAGGTTTAACACCGCCGCCACGAACCAGGCGCTTGCCGCCGCCGCCGATCAGGTCCCCCGGACGCTCGGCTACGTCCAGGAGAACGAGCGGGTGGTAAGCAAACACGAGCGGATCACCCAGGACACGCGTCTGAAGCTCGAGTCGCTCCGCCGGGCGCGCGCCGAACGGGGGCCGGGATCCGACAACCCCCTGCAGATCATCGGCACGGTGATCCACGTCTTCATCATCGTGATGCTCTACGGGCTCTATCTCGGCCTCTTCCGGAAGGGGATCGTCCGCAGCAACCGGAAGCTTGCCCTGATTGCCCTCCTGTTCCTCCTCGAAGGGGTGTTTGCGTACCTGACGAGGGAGATCGACGTCAATGCCCCCGTCGAATTTCTGATCCTCGTTCCCGTGGCGTCGATGCTCCTGACGATCATCTTCGACTCCCGCGTCGGATTTTACGGGACCGTGCTGATCTCGCTGATCGTGGCCGGCATCAGGGGGAACGACTACTCGGTCGCGCTCGCCTCGCTGGTGGCCGGGGCCCTCGCGGTGTACACGGTCCGCGACATGAAGAACAGGACGCAGATCTTCCGCTCGCTCGGGTTCATCTTCCTCGGGTACGCGCTCTCGGTCGTCGCGCTGGGGCTGGAGCGGTTCGAATCGGTCGCGGTAGTCTCCGAGCAGCTTGCCTACTGCCTCATCAACGCGGTCATCTCCCCGGTGCTCACGTACGGCCTCCTGATCTTCCTGGAAAAGTCGTTCCGGGTCACGACGGACCTGACGCTGATGGAGCTTGTCCATTTCAACCATCCCCTCCTGCGCCAGCTTGCCGAGCAGGCGCCGGGGACGTACCATCACAGCATGACCCTGGCAAGCCTTGCGGAAACGGCCGCCGCGGCCGTCGGGGCCAACGAGATCCTCTGCCGCGTGGGTGCGTACTTCCATGACATCGGCAAGGTGGTCAAACCGACCTACTTCGTGGAAAACCAGAAGGGGAGCCGGAACCGGCACGACAAGCTCGCGCCCCGCATGAGCTCACTCATCATCGCGGCGCACGTCAAGGACGGCATCGCGCTGGCCAGGGAACACGGACTGCCGGAGGAAGTGATCGATTTCATCCCGATGCACCACGGGACGGCGCGCATGGACTACTTCTACACGAAGGCAATGGACCTGGCGCGGAACGATCCGGACGAAACCAAGATCGGCGAGATCAAGGAACAGGATTACCGCTATCCGGGCCCGAGGCCGCAGACGAAGGAAACCGGCATCATGATGCTCGCCGACGCCGTCGAAGCGTCGGTGCGCACGATCGAAGATCCCACGCCCCAGAGGCTCGAGCAGACGATCGAGGAGCTCATACGGAAGCGTTTTGAGGAGGGAGAGCTCGACGAGTGCCCGCTCACGGTGAAGGACCTGACGAAGATCCGTTCGGCGTTCCTCGGCGTTCTGATCGGCATCTATCACACGCGTGTCAAATATCCCGAGGCACCCCGCCGGAAAACGACGAGGCGGCCCGCGGGCACGGAACCGGCCCCGGAGAAACCAAACCAGGCGGTCAGAGAGGCCGACAGGCAATGAACAGATTCTGCGACGACTACCTGCATCACCTTGCGCTCGAGAAGAACGCCTCGCGCAACACGATCTCGTCCTACAGGCTCGATATCGGCAGGTATCTCCGGTTCCTCGGCGAGAGGGGGGTCGCGCGGCCGGACGACATCACCGAGGCGCACGCCGCGGAATTCCTCGGGACACTCCGCAGCGCCGGGCTTTCCCCCCGGTCGGTCACCAGGTGCATCTCCTCGCTCAACGGATTTCACAAGTACATGGTTGGGGAGGGGCTCGCGCAGAAGAATCCCATGGAGGGGATCGACGTCCCCCGGCTCGAGCGCTCGCTCCCGGACGTGTTGAGCCAGGAAGAGGTGGAAGCGATACTCAATCAGTTTGACAGGGCGCTCGAGGACTCCCCGGAGAAGAAAAGGCGTCTCCTCCTGAGGGACCGCGCGATCCTCGAGGTCCTCTACGCCACGGGGATGCGCGTCTCGGAGCTTATCATCCTGAAGCAGCGGGACCTGCTCGAGTCCGAGGAGACCGTCCGCGTCTTCGGGAAGGGCTCCCGCGAGCGCCTCGTGCCTATCGGAAAGTCCGCCCTCCGGTGGGTCGCAAAGTACAGGGTCGGCTGCAGGAGCGAGCTTGAAAAAAAGGGGGAGGGGCAGGACGCGCTCTTCCTCAACGCGCGGGGGAGGCCGATGACCCGGATGGCGATTTGGAAGATCGTCCAGGCGTACACGAAGAAGGCCGGGATTGAAAAAGAGGTGCACCCGCACACGTTCAGGCATTCTTTCGCCACGCACCTGCTGGAGGGGGGCGCCGATCTCCGCGCGGTGCAGGAGATGCTCGGCCATTCGGACATCTCCACCACGCAGATTTACACGCACATCGACAGGGAGTATCTCAAGGAGGTCCACCGCACGTACCATCCGCGCGGTTAGGCCGTCATCAACGGGAGGGACGAGTTCGCCATGCAAACATCGGTCACCGGAGCGGCGCCCGGCGGCGTCACCGGCCTCAGGCGGGAAATTGTCGGGATTGACACGCGCGTGCCTCTGCTTGACGGCACGGAGCGGCCGTACGTGTTTCTGGATAACGCGGCAAGCACCCCCGCGCTCCGCGGGGTGCTGCGCGCCATCGAAGAGTTCCTCCCCTGGTATTCCGGCGTCCACCGGGGGACGGGGTTCAAGTCGGTGCTCGCGACAGGCGTCTTCGACGCCGCGCACGACGCTATCGGTCGCTTCGTGGGTGCGGACCCCTCCCGCACGACGGTGATCTTCACGAAGAACACGACGGAGTGCATCAACAAGGTCTCCAACCGCTTCCGTTTCGCCCCCGGCGACGTCGTCATCACCACCGTGATGGAGCATCATTCCAACGACCTCCCCTGGCGGAAGAACGCCCGCGTTGTCCATTGCGGTACAACGCCGGATGGCCACCCGGATCTCGCGGCGATGAAATCCGCGATCGCCGCGGCGAAGGGAAAACTCCGGCTCGTGGCAGTCAGCGGGGCGTCCAACATCACCGGTCTCTGCTCTCCCGTGCACGAGATCGCGGGCTGGGCGCACCAGGCGGGCGCGATGATATTCGTCGACGCCGCGCAGCTTGCCCCGCACAGGCCCATCGACATCCTCCCGAACGACGATCCCCGGCATATCGATTTCCTCGCCCTCTCGGCGCACAAGATGTACGCACCGTTCGGCACGGGGGCGCTCGTAGGGCCGAAGGAGTTCTTCGACGCCGGCGACCCGGACGCCGTCGGCGGGG
>DATJPH010000372.1:0-2458 GCA_035506475.1 Bacteroidota bacterium
TGGTCCATCCAGTTGGAGAGCTTGTGCGTCATCCACTGCCGGTAGCGGGCCCGGGTGGAGGGGCGCACGTTGCCGCCCGCCACCTTCGTGAAATCCATTGTGAAGCAGGAGTCCCATTTCCGCTTCCGCTCCGCATGCATCCCGCTCAGGTCCGTGGCGTCCTCCACCGTCGAACAGAAGCACGTCGGGCAGACCATGGTGCAGTTCGTGCACGCGAGGCAGCGTTTGGCCACGTCGTCCCAGCGCGGGTGTTCAAAATTGTCCTTCAGCATCCGGGGGAGGTCCTGCGTGTTCATCCGCTTCGTCTGCGAGGCGGCCGCACGGGCGACCGCGTCGGCGCCCGCCTTCGTCTCCGCGCCGGAGGCGTCCTTGAGCGTTAATCCTCCCAGGACCTCCTCACCGCGCGGGCTGCCGGAAGCCGCGACGAAATAGTGCCGCGGGCCCTCGAGCACCTCGGTGAGCGCGATATCGTACCCCCCCGCCGCGCCTGGTCCCGTCCCCATCGAAGCGCAGAAGCAGTTCCCGGACGTCACCGTGCAGTTGACGGTGACAATGAACGCGCTGTCGCGCGCCGCCTTGTAGGCCCTGTCGATGTACTCTCCGCCGGTGAAGACCTTGTCCTGGATTGCTATCGCGCTCAGCTCGCAGGGCCTGACGCCGATGAACGCCATTTTCGGGCGCGCTTCGCCTCCGCCGGGCGTTATTGTGAATCCCTTGCCGGCGCGCGTTGCCCTGAACGTGGTGACCTGCGGCGGGTAGAGGAATTTCTTCCAGGAGACGGGCCCGACGGCAAAGCCGAAGATCATGTCGTCCTCCCGTTTCTTCAGGGTGTAATGTGACGGCTCTTGTTCGTCTCCGTATCCGCGGGGGAGGTCGTCCACAGACCGGATGGCATCATAGACGATAGCGCCGCTTCGCACGGTGGGGCCGATCAGCGCGTAGCCTCGTGAGACGAGCCCCTCCAGCAGAGTGTGGAGCCCAGTGGACTCTATGATATGCATGAAGACCCTTGCTCAATGGAAGGAACTGGCGAGAAGAATTCGAACAGTGAAGTGCATAAGGTATGCCAGAAAGGAGATGGGGGGATTGTCGGAGAATCTACTGGAAACCGGCTTTCAGGCAGTCGGAGATTCCCAGTGATAGGAGCCCGGGAATGGGGTGTTTGCAGATTTGAAAAAGAGGATCAACTATGTATATTTGCTCTACGCTTGTCCCCCTCAACCGTTGAGAAGATCAACACTCATACATGACGATCTCCATACTCGCCGTACTGTTTCTCCTGACGATCCTCGCGGTAGCGTTCACCGGGTTCCGTGCAATTATCAGACAGGGGAAGTCGCCGGAGGATGTCAACAGGGAAAAATGCTCGATCTGCCGCGCGAAGTACAACCGCTCACAGCTCATCGAACGCCAGGTGGGAGACCACGCGCTCCTCTACTTCTGCCAGACGTGCATCATCTCGCTCCATAACGAGGTGATCTCGAAGAACTGACCGCCGCCCCCGCCGTCGATGACGGGCACCGGTCACTCACGGCACAGCCGGGGCACGCCGGTGTTCTCGCCTTGCATGTCTTCCGTCCGTGGAGTATGAGAAGCGTCCCGAGCTCAATCCAGTATGTTGCGCTGAACAGGCGCATGAGGTCCTCTTCGATCTTCTCCGGCGTATCCTCTTTCGTGAATCCCAGCCTCTGTGCCAGACGGTGCACGTGCGTGTCGACGACGACGCCGGAGGAGATCCCGAAGGCCTGTCCCAGGACGACATTTGCGGTCTTGCGTCCCACGCCGGGGAGCCCGACAAGCTCGTCCATGGTCTCGGGAACGCGACCCCCGAAACGCCTGACGATCGCTTCACTGCACCCGATGACGTTCTTCGCTTTCATCCTGTAGAAACCGGTTGAGCGGATCTCCTGCTCGAGAACCGGCAGAGGGACGGCCGCAAGCTCCCGCGGGGAGGGGTACTTCCGGAAAAGCTCCTTCGTGACGATGTTCACGCGCTGATCGGTGCACTGGGCCGAGAGAATAGTCGCCACGAGGAGTTGGAAGGGGGTCTCGTAGTCGAGGGCGGTCCGCGCTTCAGGAAATTCCTTCCTCAGGGTCCGGAAGATCCGGAGCGCCCTCCTCTTCTTTGTTGCGGGGTCCTCCTTTGCCTGCGCGCGCTTTGTCATGGAGTGCGCGGGTGGAAGAGCTCTTTGACAATCAGCCCCGCGTGCCCGCCGAACAGCTCCTTCGCAGACGGGGGATCCATCGCAGCCCGGAGCCTCTCCATGACGGCGGTTCCCCCTTCCAGGTCAGGGAGAAGGAACCGGAGTATGAATTCCCTGCCGCGCCCGAGCCCGAGTTTCCGCTGCCAGAGGGTTGCCGACGGGGATCCGCTCGCCGGAAGCGCTGCGTCGATGAGCGAGGTGAGCGACGCCCTGAAGCTCTCATACGGCGCCGCTCCCTTGTCAAACCAGAGGAC
>DATJPH010000373.1:0-4090 GCA_035506475.1 Bacteroidota bacterium
GTGATCCGCTGGTGAGCGCCCTCCCGTGAAACGGTTGCAAAACTGACCGAATCTTCGCTTATTGGTCGGAATATCCTCACGGGTCATGAAACGCCACCTCGTCGTCCTTATCCTCCTGGCAGCCGCAGCCTCCGCCTGCTCCGCACAGATGGTGCGCGGCTGGGGCGTTGAAGGGGGAGCCACGGGGGCGTTCCAGATCCTTTCTGTGACGACCCCCCCGGTATCCCCGACGCTTCCCCGGGTCCTGCGGTGGGGATTTTCCGCCGGCGCATTCGTCGAGTTCCTGAACATGCCGACGCTGAGCCTGGTCCTCGAATCCGCCTATGCGCAGAAGGGGAGGACGGTGAGCGCCGCCGAAGCCGCCGAGTCGGTCCACCAGGTTCCCGGGCTCTCCGCGGGTCCGGCGGGAGCCGCTCCCCGCCTTGATTACGTCCACATCGCGATGCTTGTGAAGCTCCGGGCGGGAAGAGCCGGGTTCGTCCCGTACGGGGCGATCGGTCCGAGGTTCGCGTTCCTCGTGGGAAAAGCGGACGACCCCGCGAAGGTCTTCGACAATGTCAAGAAATCCGACGTCGGTGCGACAATCGCCGCGGGGATCGAGATCGTCACGCACCGCAGTCCGATTCTCTCAATCGAGGGACGCTGGTCTCCCAGCTTCTCCCGCGCGTTCTCCGCTCCCTCGCTGACGATACGAAATCAGTCCGTCGACGTACTCCTTCTCCTCTGGCTCTAGATCCGCCCCCGCTCCATCCTGTTGAATGTCAGGCGTGATTTTGGTAATTTTCCTGCACTACCATGGATAAAAAATCGATCGCGGCCGTCCTTGACGAGATGGGGACGCTCCTTGAGCTGCAGGGAGCCAACCCGTTCAAATCCCGTGCGTTCCACAACGCCTCCCGCGCCGTCGAGGGGATCACCGAAGATCTCCAGGCGCTCGTCGCCGCCGGGAAGCTGACCGAAATCAAAGGGATCGGGGCGAGCATCGGTGCGATCATCGCTGACCTTGCCGTGAAGGGGAAGTCCAAAGAGTACACCGATCTGAGGAAAGGGTTCCCCGACGGGGTCCTTGAGATGCTGAAGATCCAGGGGCTCGGCCCGAAGAAAGTGAAGATCCTCTTTGACAAACAGAAAATCCGGACCCTGGACCAGCTCGAGAAGGCCGCGAAGGCCGGGCGGCTGGCGTCGCTGGAAGGATTCGGGAAGAAATCGGAGGAGAACATACTTGCCGGGATACAGGCGCTCCGTTCCAGGAGCGACAAGCACCTGTTTTCCTCCGCGTACGAGTCGGCGCGCTCTCTGCATGACCACATGATGAAGCAGAAAGGGGTCGTCCGCTGTGAGATCGCCGGGAGCCTGAGGCGCCGCAAGGAGATCATCGGGGACATCGATATCGTCCTGAGCGCCCGGGACGGCGACAGGACGCGGCTCATGGCGGCATTCGTCGCCCATCCCGACGTCACGGCGGTCGTCGCCCAGGGTGACACCAAATCGAGCGTCACGCTCGCCTCCGGGATCAACTGCGACCTGCGGATCGTTGATGACGCCGAATTCCCTTTTGCGCTCAATTACTTCACGGGGAGCAAGGAGCACAACGTGGAGCTCCGGACCCGGGCAAAGAAATACGGACTGAGCCTGAACGAATACGGTTTCTCCCGCCTCGGCGAGGAGGAGAAACGGGGAAAGGGGAAAAAAGCCGTCCGCTGCGACGACGAAGAGGGAATCTACAGGGCGCTCGAGATGGCGTACGTCCCCCCGGAGCTGAGAGAGAACAGGGGAGAGATCGAAGCGGCGATCGCCGGGAACCTCCCGGAGCTCCTCCGTGTCGAGGACATCCGGGGGACGTTCCACTGTCACACGACCTACAGCGACGGCGTCAATACGCTCGAGCAGATGGCCGCGGGTGCGAAGTCCCACGGGTGGGAATACCTGGGGATCGGCGACCACAGCAAGGTGGCCGCGTATGCCGGCGGGCTGTCGAGGGAAAAACTGGCCGCCCAGTTCAGGGAGATCGATGAGCTCAACGCGCTGATGAAACCGTTCCGGCTGCTGAAGGGGACCGAGTGCGACATACTCCCCGACGGCACGCTCGACTGGAGCGACGGCGTGCTCGCGACGTTCGACTACGTCGTCGTTTCGATACACAGCAATTTCAAGATGACCGAGTCGGCGATGACAAAGAGGATCATCCGGGCGCTGAAGAACAAATACGTCACCATGCTCGGCCATCCGACGGGGAGGCTCCTGCTGGCGCGGGACGCCTATCCGGTGAACATGACCGACGTCATCAACGCCGCGGCCGACTACGGCAGGATCATCGAGATCAACGCTCATCCGACGCGGCTGGACCTCGACTGGCGGCTCTGCCCATATGCAAAGGAGAAGGGGGTCATGATCGCCATCAACCCCGACGCCCACACGGTGGAAGGGCTGAACGACGTCGCGTACGGCGTGGGAATTGCGCGCAAGGGGTGGCTCTCGAAAAACGATGTGCTGAATGCCCGCCCGCTCGGCGGCGTGATGCAGTATCTCGCTCAACATCAGACACGGTGATCACATGGCAGGTTCAAGAGGCAGGTGGCTCGGTTTTGCGCTCATCGCAGCGGGGGTGATATTCCTCCTGGATTCGACCGGGACGCTCGACATGGGAGACGTCTTCCGGACGTTCTGGCCCGTGCTCCTTGTCCTGTGGGGAATCACGCTGCTCACCCGGTCCGGCGCGCGGCGCCGGAGTTGGGATGCGCCATCGGCCCCCGCGCCGGCGGTCGCCGGCACGGTGAGCGGGGATCCGGGGGAGAGCCTTGAGAGCTCGAACGTTTTCGGGGACGTCGACATCCGGGTCACCTCGCGCGCATTCCGGGGCGGCTCGGCAACGACGGTCTTCGGCGACATCACGGTGGATTGTCAGCAGGGAGGTCTTGCCGACGGTGAACAGAGCCTCAGCGTGAGCGGGGTCTTCGGCGACGCGCGGGTGATCGTCCCCCCGGGCGTGGCCCTCGACGTCACCGCGCACACGCTGGCAGGGGACGCCTCCGTGCTGGATCAGAAGCGGAGCGGCATCTCCTCATCGGTCACCTACGTCACCCCCGGGTATGCCTCGGCCCCGAAACGGCTCCGCCTCCGCGTGTCGCAGGTCTTCGGGGACATCAATGTCTCACGGTAGCCCCCGGGGAAAAATGCCCAGGGTGGAGTTTGTCCCGCTCGGGAGGGCGAAGGAGGTGAAGGAGGGGGTGACGATCATCTCCGCGGCAAACCGCGCAGACGTGCCGATCGGCCAGTCGTGCAACGGTGACGGCATCTGCGGCTGGTGCAAGGTGAAGGTCATTCACGGCATGGAGAACCTGAGTCCCCCCACGGAGCTCGAGCGGCGGCTGATGGCCTCATGTGCGTTCGCTCCGGACGAGAGGGCTGCCTGCCTGGCGAAAATCGCCGGCGATATCAGTGTGACGACAGGGTACTGGTAGTATGGCCAGATTCGAGCGACACCTGTTCATCTGCACGAACGAGCGTCCCGCCGGGCACCCCAAGGGGTGCTGCCGGGAGAAAGGCTCGGAAGAGATCCGCGGCGCCCTGAAAGCGGAGCTCAAACGCCGCGGCCTTTCGGGTATCGTCCGGGCAAACGCATCGGGCTGCCTGGACGCCTGCGAGTTCGGCGTGAGCATCGTGATCTATCCCGAAGGGATATGGTACGGACGGGTCACGCTGGACGATGTCCCCCAGATCGTCGACCGGACGGTGTTGAACGGCGAAGTGATCGAGCGTCTCCTCATCCCGGATCCCAGGTACGCCCCGCTCCACGATCAGTATCCCATTCTCCCCATCCCACCGAAGAGGGTCTGAGGCGATGAGCATCTACAGCGGATTTCCGCTCCCGCTCGTCTCGTACAGCATCCTGCACAGGCCGCTCCCGGGCGTTCCGCGCGCGGAGTACCAGGCGACGATACTCGATATGCACCGGGCCGTGGAGGAGGAGTCGGGCCGCTTCACCGAGCAGCAGGTGAAATCCGACACGGCGCTCTCGTTGAGACAGTCACAGATCCTCCGGGGCGCCCTGTCGCAGTTCCTTGAAACGCCGATCCGCTCCGACAGCGCC
>DATJPH010000374.1:0-2256 GCA_035506475.1 Bacteroidota bacterium
CGGGTACACGGCGGAAGAGGCGGTGGGACAACAGATCACGTTTCTCGTTCCGACGGAGCGAGGCAGGGAGCCGTTCGATCTGCTGACCCGGATCAGGCGGGGCGAGCGCGTCGAGCATTACAGCACCGTCCGGAGGAGAAAAGACGGGACGTGCATCGAAGTGTCGGCGACGATCTCGCCCATCCGCGACATCGGAGGCGAGATCACCGGGGCCTCGCTGATCGCACGGGATGTCACCGAGGAGAAGCTCCTGCGCAAGCAGCTCGACGAGATTTCCCGCAAGCGGGCCGAAGACCTGCAGCGGTTCGTGATGTCGGTGCAGAAGGCGCAGGAGGAGGAGCGCCACCGGATCTCCCGGGAGCTTCACGACGACCTGGGCCAGCGGCTCACCGGCCTGAAGCTGAAACTCGTGGTCCTGGAGGACGAGATAGCCGGGATCTCCCCCGGGAACGCCGGCGCGCTCGGCGGCATCACCCGGGAGATCGACGCGATGATGACGGACGTGAAGCGTATCGCGTCCAATCTTCGCCCCGCGGAGCTTGATGATTTCGGGCTCGTCTCCGCGTTGAATTTCCTGTGCAGGGACTTCCAGAAGATGTGCGGCATCAGGGTGACGTTCCAGCAGGGGGCTCCCCGTCAGTGCGGGAAGGACGTCGAAATTGCGCTCTACCGGATCGCGCAGGAGGCGCTTGCCAATGTGGCCCGGCATTCGGGCGCGCACAATGTCACGGTAAGACTCACCCATGCCGGGGGAGACGTCGGCCTTCTCGTGGAGGACGACGGCAGGGGGTTCGACGCCGCCGGGGTACGTGCGAAACAGAGGCCGAACCAGGGACTCGGCCTCATCAGCATGAAGGAGCGGGCGCAGATGTTCGGCGGCTCGCTCTACCTGACCTCGGCGCAAGGACAGGGTACACGGATCCACGTGGAGATTCCGCTGCACAACGGAGGGATGCATGAAAAAGATCAAGATCCTCATCGCCGATGATCACAGCGTCGTCCGCGAAGGGCTGCGCGCGCTCCTGGGGAAGGTCGCGGATTTCGACGTGGTGGCCGAATCTGCGGACGGTGAGGAAGCCGTCCGCCTGACACGGGAGAGGAAACCCGACGTCGCCATTGTGGACATCTCGATGCCGAAGTTGAACGGGGTCGAGGCGACCCGCAGGATCCGCGAGCAGAGTCCCGACACGAAGGTCCTGATATTCACGATTCACGAAAACGAAGAGTACGTCTACCAGATGGTCGCCTCGGGCGCGAACGGTTACGTCCTGAAGGACGCGGGGAAGAACGACCTCATCGCCGCGGTCCGCTCGATCCACACGGGCGGGCGCTTTTTCAGTCCCGGAGTTTCCAGGCTGATCATCGATGAATTCGTCCGGCGATCCCGGGCAAACGGGACCGGCGCCGCCGCGGGGAAATCCCCGCTGACGCACCGTGAATCGGAGATCCTGCAGTACATCGCCTCCGGGTTCACCAACGCCGAGATCGCGGGGAAGCTCTTCCTGAGCGTCAGGACAGTCAACACCCACCGCACAAACCTCATGCAAAAGCTCGACGTGCACAACACCGCCGGCCTTGTGCGTTATGCCATGGAAAACGGCATCGTCTCTTCCGGCGCCTGATCCACTCCCCTTGACGAGCGGGCCGCCGCCCGCCTACAGTTTTTAGCGTAGCCTTCCTGCACGATTCCCTCACCCTGCAAATTACGCCTGTTGCCCGAGTGATTCTCAGGCAGCGGTTTCGCTTTTTTCCCCTCACACAGCAATGAGGAGGGGCCAATGAACAGGATGCGCGGAGTCATCGTCGCCGGGACGGTCGTCGTGCTGGGTACCGGCGGCGCGCTGCTTGCCGGATGTTCGTCCAGCCCGGATGAGGCACAGTTGAAACACCTGGACGAACTGAAGAAGGAATACGCCGATCTCCAGGGGCAGGTCAGCGCCAAAGAACAGACCAAAGCGACGCTGGAGCGGGAGATCGCAGACAAGAATGCCCGTCTGAAGAAATGTCACGACGACGAGGCGATCGTCAAAGAGCGCCTCGCGAAGTGACCCTGCCGGCCATGTGCAGGCATGAACCCGAACGTATGAAAGGAATCATCACGATGAAATCCGTCATGCACACCGTCATCGTCCCGCTTGCCGTTCTCCTGGCGTTTCCTGCCGGCGTCGTCCTCGCGCAGGGGAAAATGTCGCGCGATGAGTACGAGCGCGAAGTCAGCCGCGTCACGGCGCTAAGGAACGGGGAGCAGTCACAGTC
>DATJPH010000375.1:0-3940 GCA_035506475.1 Bacteroidota bacterium
TTGGAAGAACCGTTCTTTGAGAGGGAGAAATATGGACATTTTCGCGTCGTTTTGGCCCTGGTATATCACGGGACCCCTGATCGGGCTGTACGTCCCCATCCTGTATATCCTTATCAACAGGCATTTCGGGGTGTCCTCCACGTTCAGGGATATCTGTGCCGCGTTCATCCGGCCGTCGGCCCCCTACTTCCAGTACGACTGGAAAGCCCACCGGTGGCGGCTCGTCTTCGTCGCGGGGATCGCTATCGGAGGATTCCTGGCGGGCGGCACACTCAAGACTGCGCCCCAGGGCCAGGTGTCGGAACACACGCTGGCGGTGCTCTCTGCACTTGGCGTCAGGGACTTCTCGTCGCTGATTCCGGGGGACCTGTTTTCGTGGGGGTCGCTCCTGACGCTCCGCGGTGTGCTTCTGATCGCAGCCGGGGGGTTTCTTGTCGGGTTTGGAACCCGGTACGCCGAGGGGTGCACATCCGGGCACTCCATACACGGGATCGCGACATTCCAGAAGGCGTCCATGATCGCAACGCTCTGCTTCTTCATCGGAGGCCTGATCTCGACGTACCTCATCCTCCCGCTCATCCTTCACATGTGACGAGGTCCCGGCAATGGTGTATTTCATCGTCTTGCTTCTCGGCGTCTTCTTTGGTATGATCCTCACAAACGGCGAAGTGATTTCCTGGTTCCGCATACAGGAGATGTTCAGGTTCGACTCCATCCATATGTACGGCGTCATCGGCTCGGCGATCGTCGTCGGGGCGGTCTCGATGATCCTCCTGAAGAGACTCGGCGCCCGGACGATCAGGGGGGAGCAGATCGTGGTCGAGACAAAGCACCTCGGCAAAGGAACAGTGATCGGCGGGGTGACGTTCGGCATCGGCTGGGCGCTTACCGGCGCGTGCCCGGGCCCCCTGTACGCACTCGCGGGGAGCGGGTACACGGCTTACCTGGCCGCGCTCATTTTTGCAATCGCAGGGGCCTATGTGTACGGACTCCTGCGGGACAAACTCCCCCGGTGAATCGCATGAAGACCGCATCGAAGGCACACCGCCGCGCTGCCACGGCGGCAGCAGTCTCCCTCCTTTTGGTTCCGTTCACAGGCGCAAAAGGCGCCGACACGCTCCGTTCGTGGAACTCCGGCCCGACGAAATTCGCCGTTGTGCAGTTTGTCAGGGACGTGACCACCGAAGGGGGACCGGAGTATGTTCCCCCTTCCGAGCGGATCGCCGTCTTCAGCCATGACGGCACGCTCTGCCCCGAGCAACCCGCCCCGGCGGAGCTGGCGTTCCTGATGGACAGGATCAAGTCGCTGGCAAAAGGCCACCCGCGCTGGAAGACAAAAGAGCCCTTCAAATCAGCACTCGCACGGAATCTCAAGGGGCTGGCCGCCTCGGGCACAAAGGGAATCCTCGAGCTGGCGTCGGCGGTGCAAAGCGGGCTTACCCCCGAGGAATTCGATGCGGCGGTCAAGGGGTGGCTGGCCAGGTCAAGAAACCCCAGGCTCAACCGCACATACGACCAGTGCGCGCTACTGCCGATGGTGGAGCTCCTGGAATTCCTCCGCGCGAGCGGGTTCAGGACCTACATCATCCTCCGCGGAGACGCGGGGTTCCTCAGGGCGTGGGCTGAAAAAGCATACGGCGTTCCCCCCGAACAGGTGATCGGGAGTTCGATCAGGACGAAGTACGAAGTCCGCAAGGGGGTGCCGAGGCTCGTCCTGAGGCCCGAGTTCGATCTGATGGAGGACGGCCCCGGCAGGCCCGCGGCGATCTACCGGGTCACGGGGCGGAGGCCGATTGCAGCATTCGGGAATTCTGACGGCGATATCGAGATGCTCCAGTGGGTCGCCGCCGGGGAAGGGAGGCACCTCTCACTCCTGGTCCACCACACAAACGGGGGGAACGAATTCGCCTACGACCGGAAAGCCGTCTTCGGGAAGCTCGACAGGGGACTCGACCTGGCGAGAAAGAACGGCTGGACGATCGCGGACATGACGAAGGACTGGAACAGGTTCTTTTCAAAGACGGGGAAATAAAACGGAGGGCCCGGCGAACTCCGGGCCCCCCATCCTTCACAACCCGCACGCGCTACCGCACGAGCAGCATCCGTTTCATTTCACGGTAGGAGCCCCCGCCTGCCGCGGCAGAAACCTCCATCCTGTAGAAGTACACGCCGCTTGCCATCACCCTCCCGGCCCCGTCATGCCCGTCCCAGAGCACCGCGTGTGTTCCGGCCCCAAACGCGCCGTCAGCAAGCGTCGCAATCTCCTGGCCAAGCAGGTTGAAGACACGTATGGTAACGTTGCCTGGCACCGGGAGAGAGAACGTGACAGTTGTTGACGGGTTGAACGGGTTGGGATAATTCTGGCCGAGGCTGAACCGTTCGGGGACACCCTGGTTCGTTCCGGAGGACCCCGCGGCGGATGTTGTCGCACTGACCGAGAAATCCCTCGTCAGCGCGTAGTCTGTCGCCCCGATCGAAAGGGGCTGCTCCATACCATTGTAACCCTCACCGTCGACGACGACAGTCGCAGATCCCGGGGGAAGACCGTCGATTGCATAGAGACCGGTGTTGTCGGTCAGCCCGTACCCGAGGACGCCACCGTCGGGCGACTCGGTGAAGACGTTGATCCCGCCGACCCCCTTGCCGTCAGACTCGACGCTGCCGCGGAGCGAGGCGTACCCGCCGGACCTGATCGCCACGACACCGATATCGATCCCCGTGACGTTCGACCCGACCGTCACCGTGTCGGCATCCTTCCATTTCAGCACGCCGTAGGCCCCCGCCTTGTAGAACGCCGGGGCATAATCGCCGTAGGGGAGCGCAAGGACGATGTACCTGCCCGCGAACACATTCTTAACGGTGTACATCCCCAGTGAATCCGTCGATGCAAACCTGACAGCGTGTTCCGGGTGCGGGTGGAGAGGGAAGACGACGATCCTCGAGGGGACCATCACGCCGGCCGAATCCCGCACGCTCCCGCCGAGCGAGTACGCCTGGGGGGGGTGGACCGGGTCCAGGTTGAAGTCTATGCCGCTCGTGTCGCCGCTGACGAGGATGATCGTCGCATCGGCGGGCTGGTTCTTGTGGTCGAAGAACTGCGGGACGAATCCCTTCTTTTCGGCAAGCGCTGTATACGGGCTTCCCGAGAGCACGCCCGCGTCATAGCGCCCCGAGGAATCCGTCGAGCCTCTCCAGAGCACGCCGTGGATGCGGCCAACGTCGTCGAGATCCTGCATTTCGCCCGGGGTGTTGACGGCAGCCGTGTTCATCTCCGCCATCCGGCCCATCTGCTGGACTGTCCTCATCAGCAGGACGGAGGCTCCCTTCAGCGGGCTTCCCGACGAATCACGTACGGTGCCGCGCACGTGGACACGCACGGGGACCACAAAGCGCGCAAGCGCAAAATCCGCCGTGAACCTTTCGCTGTCGGCCAGTATCACCGGCGTCGCACCCGACGGCTCGTACGCATCCTGGTACCACTTCGCCCTGTAGGGGGCCGCGGGGCGCATCATCATGTCGTCCCAGAAGGGAGGCTGGGCCAGGATGAGGTATCTCCCGGTGTCGAGCAGTGCGGCGTAGCGGCCGAGACTATCGGTCCATGTCGCGGCACCGTCCGCGCACTCATGTGCATCACGGAAAAACCGGATGCGGATTCCCCGAAGGGGACTCCCGGAGAGACTGTCCTTCACCGTACCCGAGATCTCGCCGGTGACGTGTCCGGGGGGAGGACCGACGTGGGCCCATGCGGTGTTGCTCTTCCCGCTTTCCGCCGAGACCGAGTCATGCATCAGAAGGAACGCCGTCACGTAATAATAATACGTATGGCCTGTGGCAACACCCCGATCCCCAAATGTGCGATCGCCCGTGACGCCCAGCGGCGCATACGACGCGGAATCGTCGACAGACCGGTAAATCCTGAACGCGACACGGTACGTCGACG
>DATJPH010000376.1:0-2743 GCA_035506475.1 Bacteroidota bacterium
GAACCGGATAGATAGTCTGTATCAAACCGTTCGACCGGGTGCTCAGCACCACGGGGTCCGCGTCGATCCCGGCGCTTCGGAGAAGCGCGACAAGGAGGAACGCGATCTGCGACACGCTCCCCTTCCGCGCTTCCAGGACCCGCTCGTGTCCCGACGGGGCATAGATTCCCTTCCAGCCCGACCAGACGATGGATGTGCGGACCCAATCGTAGAGCGCGCGCATTTTCACCGAGGGGGAGTCGATCCCCGCGGTGACCTCCCGGCTGAGGCTCTGCACAGCGGCCGATGCCTCCAGGCGTCCCCCGAAATCCTCCTCCTTCAGCAGGCGACTGACCGCCTCCTCCCAGGTCGTCGCAACCGCCTGCGTGCCGATGTGGCTCCACTTCGAGAACTCCACAAGCTGCAGGTTCATATTCTGGGCGTAGTCTTCAACCCTTGAGACGTACGGTTCGTCGACAAGCGCGGGCGAGTTCTTCACCACCCAGCGATAGCGGTAGCATTTGGCCGACCCCTTCCCCACGTACTGCGCCGCATCGCCGCTATACGAATGCTCCATCTCCTTCAGCTCATCCACGGCGAAGGGGAATCTCTTGTTCGAGACGGCGGCGTACACGATCTGGTGCGGGATCATCACACGGTACTCACTCCAGAGGACCGGGACACGGGACTGGAATACCCAGTTCGCGATCGCATCGAATCCCTTCGACGTGACCGTGTACCGGAATTCGACGACACAGCCGGGACGGAGAGCGGGAAGCGTGAACCGGTACCGGGTGTAGTACTCGTTTGCCTCCTCCCGGAAAATCGCATCCTCCTCCATCGCGGTCTGGACGACCTGCCCGCCGGGATCGAGCGCGTACGTGGCTCCCTCAATCCCGCGCACTTTCTCGTAGTGATTACGGCTGTACACGAGGATCGACGTCGTCGCATACTCGAACCCCGCCGCGCTGAGAATCTTGATGCGCTTGTGCCTCTTAAAGACGAGTTCAAGATTGTCCGAAAGGGTTGTTTCCCCGTAGTCGCACAGCACGAGCGCAGCGGCGTTGGTGTCGGCGGGATAGGACGTCATGGCGAGATCGTCGTGCGGGATCTCCCCCCACGAGATCGGGGGATCCTGCGGAGGAGCAGCATCCGCGGGGGGAACCAGCGCCGTCCCGAGAACCGCAGGGAGAACGCACAACGCGAGAAGGCCTGCAACGTGATGACTCATCGACGTCCCATAGTATGATGTCGGATTGTCAGGGTCTTTTCCTCACGAGCGCAACCTGTGCCCGGTCGGCAACGACGATACCGGAGATGAATTTCCTGTACTCCGCGTATTTCTCCGGCGGGAATTCGGTTCCCCGGATTTCGAGCACGCGCGTGTAGACAAGCGTCGAGTCGTTGCGCTGCACAGTCTTCGTCCGGAACGACCCGACCGCGGATTCAAGATGTATCTCCTTCGGAAGGGATTCACACGCATAGAGCAGCGGTATCCGGTAGATAATCGAGTCGATGTCCCTGTACGGATAGGCGAACCTGACGGGAGAGCGGCGGGACGGCCTATCGGGGGGAATGGCAGTTCTCCGTTCCATCATGTTCGGCTCAAAGAAACACCGCGTCCCTGTCACCGAGCCGTATTCGGGAATTGCCAGGGCCAGTGAAATCACCACCGAGGTGTCGCGGCCCTCGATTCCCAGGATGCTGCTCCCCCTGAGCGCGGCATTCTGGACTTGCAGATGATTGAGAAGCCATTTCTCCCGCTCCCCCAGGGGCGTCATGGCAAGCTCTTCGCGGATATTGTCACACTCGTCCCCGGTGTACCGGGTCTCGAACGCCGCCTGCGCGGCCCCGGCGACAGCCAGAGAAACGAACCCCGTCCTCCTCTGCACGTTCTTTCCGGGAGTCGATGCCGGCGTCTGGACGAGCTCGCCTCCGGAAGGGGTGATCATGAGGCCGAACCTGTCTTCGGTCCCCGAGCCCAGATGCCCCGGGGGCATGACCTGACTTGTGCATTCCAGCCAGACGGAATCTTTGTCAAGCGGGACGCAGACGATCACATGATTGAATTGATTGCTCGGGAAATCTCTCCTGTAAAGGCTCTCCCTGCGGCCGCTCTGAATCAGGACCGGGTAGGCGGTCACCCCCGCCTCTTTCAGGAGAGCCACCATGTAGTTCGAGAGGGCTTTGCAGTCGCCATACCCTTTCTCCTGCACATACGCCGCGTCAAACGGCTGCCACCCCCCGATACCGAGCTGCACGCTCACGTACCGCGTGCGGGACTGCATATAGGTGTAGAGCTTCGCGATGGTCTCGCGCTTCGAATCGCCCGGGCGGACAATCCCCAAGACCTCTTTCGCCGCCGGCTCCGGAAGGCGGTCTCGCCCGGTCCAGAGCTGCGCATTCCACGCGCCGAACTCCTTCCAGCCCGACATGGTTCCCGTGTAGTCGTCAATCTGGAACTCGGCCGGCGCAACGAGCACGTTGAGCGTCCTCTGATCGATCTCCTCGTCCGCGGCATCGGGGTCGAGCGCGGGGAGATTCCTCGCCGACCAGCAGTACACCTTTTTCCCGTCGTCAACAGTGAGCACGGGCTTGACGGTATCCCGGTTCGTCCAGTACCGGAGCGTCATGTCGGCGGGGACCCGCACTTCGAACCTGGACCACTGGACGGCTTCTTTTCCGCCCTGCGCCGCCCAATCGGGCCAGCTGAGATACCCGTCGTACTCTTCCACGTACGTGTAGCAAACGGTGTAGGGATAGC
>DATJPH010000377.1:0-2000 GCA_035506475.1 Bacteroidota bacterium
GCAGCTCGCGGGCCCACTTCCGGAGCGTCACCCCCTCGATGTACTCCATGACGATAAACTCTTCCCCGTCGATCTCCTCGATGGCGTGGATGACGCAGACGTTCGGATGGTTGACCGATGAAGCCGCGCGGGCCTCCCTGAGGAAGCGCTTCCGCTCGGCGGCCTCCGCTGGGAGCGCGCGTGTGAGAAACTTGAGGGCGACCGGTCTCCGGAGACGTGTGTCCGTCCCCATGTACACGATCCCCATCCCCCCTTCGCCGAGTTTCTCGCCGACGAGATAGTGTCCGAGTTGTTTGCCGGTCATCATCTGGAGTAGTTCCTTGCTGTCATCTCCGGGGGACAGTGTTGCTGCCAGGTGCGTGCATCGGGGATGAATCTGGTGCAAGAACGGCAGGATACTGCGACAGAGCGCGTCCTGTGAAAATGCGGAGGCTTCGAGCGGATCCGATGAATATTACCACCCGGAACTCTCAACTGCAACAACCCCCCCTGCATGGCCGTATATTCCCCTGAACAGGTGTCCCGTCCAGTCCTTTCTCACCCCATGTCGCGGTTCATGCTCACCACGGCCCTTGTGGCCCTGCAGGCGATCTCCGCCGTTTCCGCCCGTGCGCAGCAGATGAGCCCTCTCTGCACCAGCATCGTCGATCGCGCGGAGGTGCTCCGCTCCCCCGGCGGCGTGCAGGACGTGCAGCGCGTCATCCAGAACCTCGCGTGTGTGGGAGACGAGTTCGCGTTCTTCCCCGTCGTCGGTCTCGACGCGGAGTCTTGGCCGCAGGCCCGGGGCGTTGCGGATCCGGGCATAATCCGTACGGATTGGTCCCCCGTTGCATTCGCGCTTGACACTTGACGCCATGCGTCGTACCATTATTCTGTTCACCGTACATTGAAAGTCGGCCTTCCGTTTGACCGCGGAGCCGACTTTTTCATTCCGGGGGAGCGTCATGGCGAAGGCATCCAGGCTGAAAGTCGCGCGGGCGATACTCTCCACGCCGGGGATCATTCGTGCCCGGCCGTCGGTCAACCTGTTTCTCTGCGGGTACCTCCGCAAATTCACGCCCGTGGACGTGCACGGGAAGATATTCATCCATTCGCATCTGCCTCCCCTCAACAGCAATGCGTACAGGCGGTTCGTCCGCGAGCACCTCCTCGGCGGGAGCCGCGGCCCCTCTCACGCGCAGATCGGCGTCACGAACATCTGCCCGCAGAATTGCGCCTACTGTTACAACAAGGGACGGGCCGGGAAGCCGCTCGATACCGCCACGATACTCGACACGGTGAGGCAGCTCCAGGATATGGGCGTATTCTGGATCGGCCTGACGGGAGGCGAGCCGCTTATGAACGTCGATCTGCCGCGGATTATCCGGACGATCGGGGAGAGATCCGCGAGCAAGCTTTTCACGACCGGGGCGACGCTCACGCCCGGGCGCGTGAAGGCGCTCGGCGATGCCGGGCTCGATTCGGTCTCCGTGAGTCTCGACCACTGGGCGGAGGAAGACCACGACCGGGTTCGGGGCGCACAGGGCGCCTACCGCGCCGCGCTTCGGGCGATCGATCTCTTCCTGGGCGACGGACGGATACATGTCGGCGTATCGGCCGTGCTCTCGCCGGCGATGCTGGCCCCCGGCGCGGTCATGCACTACCTCGAATTTCTCTCGTCGCTCGGGATCCACGAGGCCTGGCTGAGCGAAACGAAACCGATCCCGGGCGCCGCCGCGGATTGGGTCATTTCGGACGTCGATCGGGAGCTGTTGATCTGGGTCCAGGATACCTGGAACGCCAGGGGGGGAATGACGGTCAACTATCTCGGGCATTTCGAGGGGGCCGAGCACTTCGGGTGTTCGGCGGGGAACAAAATGGTGTATATCGACCCGTTCGGCGAGGTGAGCCCCTGCGTGTTCATCCCGATGACGTTCGGCAATGTCCGCGAGGTTCCCGTGAGGAGGATATTCGACGACATGCGGAAGCATTTCCCGACAAATGACCGGTGCTTTATCAAT
>DATJPH010000378.1:0-18846 GCA_035506475.1 Bacteroidota bacterium
GGTTGCCGGGATGGTACGGGACATCGCGTTCGTCACGCCGGCACCGGACATCTCCGCGCGAGACTACTGGGTGACGATCGACGCGCAGCAGGAGCAGTTTAAGCTGAGCAGAGTTTCGCTCCGGTTCGATCCTTCCGTCAACCGGCTGCGGGGCACAACGACGAACGTCGCGCGGATGGCGCTCGACGTCAGGCAGATGGGCGCGACCGGGCCGATGTCGATCGACATCGACAGCGTGAGTATTGCGGGGGTGACGGCTCAGGGAGGAGACTCACTCGTCTGGCTTTACCGCGCGGGAAACGCCTGGCAGCAGGGGGCCGCCCCGCCGCCCGACCTGAAGGGGAGGATCCGGTACGGCTCGTTCAAGAACCTCTTCCGGAACGACGTCCTGTTCGTCTACGGAACGGGGGGGACCGCCGAAGAGCAGGCGTGGGCATTCAACAAGGCCCGGTTCGATGCGGAGAGGTTCTGGTACCAGGGGAACGGATCGATCGAGGTGGTCAGCGACGCCGAGTTCAGTGCGGCCCGGGGACAAGACAGGAATATCGTCCTCTACGGGAATTCCGGGACAAACAGCGCCTGGAATCCCCTGCTGGGATCGGGGCCGATAGACGCGCACGACGGGGGGATGAGGCTCGGAGAACGGACGTTCGCAGGAGAGGATCTCGGGTACGTGTTCATACGGCCGCGACAGGGAAGCAGCGTCGCCTGCGTCGGGGCCGTCGGCGGAACCGGCATTCGGGGAATGCGGCTCACGGACCGGATGCCGTATCTTCTCCCCGGCGTCGCATTCCCGGACCTGATCATCGCCCGATCTTCGCTCCTGAGCCAGGGGGAATCGGGCATAGCGGCGACAGGATTCTTCGGGCTTGACTGGTCTGTCAGCCAGGGAGAGTTCGTCTTCGGGGAGCCTTAATCCCTGCTTTCGCCCAGGCGTGAGAGCGTCGTGAGCGTGTCGCTCAGGTCGTGGAGCTCGTCACGGACGTCCCTGAGTCCGCTGGCGATCATGTGGAGCTGTTCGGCCGTCAGCGAGGCCGAGTCGACCGCCTGTGCGGCGACGCCCACGGATTCCGCAACCCGTTCAACATCCCTGCGCCTTGATTTCAACGTTTCGTGCAGTATCCCTGCCGCGCTCGCCATGCCTCGTCTCTCCTTCTGTCAGGCTGATTCTCGATTGTTGCTGTCTATATACGATGAAACAGGACAATTACCTTTGTTTCTAAGACAAATATAATATTCGGCCTAATAAAAGTCAAATCGGAAGAGGCAAAAAGAAGCCGGGGGGATCGTTGACAGGTCCCCCCGGCGCGTACGTGCGGGGCGCGCACGCAGCAGGCTACTTCCCTTTCACATACACCTTCTCCCCCTTCGCCGTATAATAGAACTTCCCTCCCCTGGGCCCCTCGTAAATGTTCAGGCCGTCCTTGGTCTTGCCGACGATCTTCGCGCCGACAAAATCCTTCACGTACGTCTTCGCGCCTTTGTCCGTGAGGTAGTAGAACCCTCCCCGCGAGCCTTCATAGACGGGCTTGCCGTCGGCCGTTTTGCCGACAACGGGGTCTTCGCTTTTGGCGGCCTTCGTATCGGCCTTCTCTTTTGTCGCCGTCTTTGCCTTCGATCCCTTCAGCACCTGCGCGCCGGACTGCACGGCCAGGAGCGAGGCGACGAGGACCAGGAGCGGAATGAGTTTCTTCATGGTTGCCCTT
The DNA here is from genome assembly GCA_035506475.1 of Bacteroidota bacterium. Classification (GTDB taxonomy): domain Bacteria; phylum Bacteroidota; class Ignavibacteria; order UBA10030; family UBA6906; genus Fen-1273. The sequence continues at coordinate 1,707 of DATJPH010000378.1, forward strand.
TACGTGTTTGTGGAGTTTTGTGTGTGTTTGTGGAACAGGTTCTCCGAGCGTCAATCCCTCAGGAGAGTGTGATCCCCGCTTCGGAGAGACGCTCCCTGAGATCACCGGCGCTTTCCGGCTCGCAATGAAACAGGCAGTGGAATGACGCCGGGGGGTCGGCCTCGACCCAGTGCCGGGAGGCCGATGCGAGTATCCCGGCAAGCGTTTTCAATTCCCCGGGGCTGTTCTTGAGGATCTGGTCGGCGTTTGTAACGATGACGACGAACGCCTCGGCCGAGAGCCACTCGAGATCGGTCAGGCAGTCCTCCAGCGCATCCCAGTTCTTCCCGAAGTAGTCGGGGAAATCGAGCCCGCGGGCGAACTCCTCAAGGAGCGCATCCTTGGCCGCACACCGGTTCCCCCGGAGGATGCGGACAGCGGCGTGTTTCCGCTTGGGGGCCGTCGCGGCGAACTCTTCGACGCGGGCCCTCGGCACAGCGGCCACATGAGCCCAGGCGGAGGTGCGTTTCAGGAGGAGCGGCCATGAAAGGGTATCCGTCATCGCGCTCCGATCTGTATGAATGTCCTGTAATGGTCCCCCGTGTACCACCCTTTACGTGCCGCCAGGTCTACGATGATCCGCTCGGCACCCCTGTTCACACCACGGACTTTCGGGTGGACGTCAAACTCCCTGTAGTCGCCCCGGGCCGGGAGCCGGTGTTCCCTGTTCTGCCACACCCGGCCGCCCACATATCCGCGCGGAGCCCGCCCGTGCTTGAGGACGTAGTCAAACACGTCAAGCGCGTAGGCCGGGACCGATGCCGCCCCCGGCCGCACGGCTTCCCCTGCACGCGGAGGTCGACCCGCCTCCATGCGCGAGGGGAGAACAAGGACGAACGTGAGAAGCACGAGGAGCGTTCGGGCTCCCCCTCTCGTGCACGCCATGGGCCGCGGAGGCTTGTGTGAGAGAATTCTTTTTTTGAATGTAGTCGAACAGCCCCGGATTTGCAACCGTTCAGTCGAACCTCATGGACACAATCAGCGAGCAGCTCACGAACGGGACGGAGGTGCTCGGATCCTTGTTCAGCAGCGTGCGGCCCGTGTCAAGGACGTCCGCAGGGATGATGTATTCGAAGAGCGGCTCGACGGCGAACTTCCCGATCTGCAGCCGGGCCGGGAACGAAAACTCATACTCCATGATCCCGAATATCACGGACGGCTTTGCCGAACGGACGACGACGGCCTTCTTCTTCACCCTGAAGAGCCTCTTCTGGAGGAGCCGCTCGTCCTGATCCCCCCATGTCGCACTGAGCGCCGGGCTGAGCAGGAGCGTCCCTGTGAGCACGCGGCCCGGGACCATGATGTCTTTTGCAATGTCCAGCGCCGTCGTGAACTCCGCCCCCCCGCTCCCCCCGCCGAAATCATACGTGACGGTCCCCGTGAAGCCCACGGCATCCAGATCGAGCGTGAACGTCCCCTCCAGCGACTGGTTCGTCACCGCCTGGGGACGCGTGCTGCTGTCGGAATACCAGTAGTGCGTATAGGAAACGGACCCGTCGAAGCTCGGCGAGAGTGTGAACTCGTACCCCGCGCTGAGGCTGGCATCGTCAGGACCGGGTTCGGTCCGGCTCACCCAGCCGACACTGCCGCCGGCAAACAGCCCGATCCTGTGATGGTAGGTCAGCGAGGGCCCGTATGCGGTGACCGGGACGCCGTTGTCCCGCCCCCTGTAGCTCGCGTGAGTCTGGGCCGCCGCGCTTGCGACAAGCCGGGAGACGGGCTCCGCCAGGCGGGCTTCAACGAAGTCTGATTTGAGCAGCTCGATCTCGTAGAGGACCGAATCGGAGAACGCAACGACCGAATCGTCGAGCGCATCCTCCCACGATTCAACGATTGTGGCCATCGAGTCGGCGAACGCGCCGCTCATGCTGTCCGCCTCAGCGGCAAACGACGCCCGCGCGGCTTCGTACGATCCGGGCGTGGCGCAGCCGCTGCAGGCGCTCCGCCGTTCCACGAGCGCCGGGAGCTCCTTTTCGAACGACCGCCGGAGACCCTGGAGGGCGAGGCGGGAGGGAAAACCCATGACGCCGAGCGTCGTGCGCATCTCGAGCTCCGTCGAGCGGACCGCCAGGAGCGCGGGACTGTCGAGCGAATCGCGCGAGGCCTTCACGAGGGAATCGACGCACGTTTCGAAAAGTGAGAGCGACCGCTGCGTCGCCGCGTCCCCGTGGCCAAGGAGCGTGTCGGCGTACGCGCGTCCTGCAGCAATCGTGGAATCCGATGTCCGCCGGAGCGACCGGCGAAAAGAGGCCTGGAGCGGATTTTCCCCCTGAGCGAAACAGTATGTGTCGATGAGCAGAAGGGGTACGAGGATGTGGAGTATCCGGGTGCTCATGGCATGAAGAGGTTATGTGAGAGAACGTCCGGGTGATTCCGCTCAGGGCACAATATAGTGAATTTAAGGTACTTTTTGTAAATTGCGCCATGGCGAATTCGAAGGAAATGCTTGGACTCTGCGAGTACCTCCCCGACGCGGTCGTCCTCACCGACGCCCGGGGAGTCATCACGGGGGTCAACGGCCAGGCTATCGCGCTTTTCGGATACCGGGCGGGGGAGCTTGAAGGGCAAGATGTTGAAATCCTCGTGCCGGAGAACCTGAGGGAACAGCACCGGGCGCACCGGGGAGGCGCCGCCGGTCCACTCCCGGCGCGCGCGATGGGGGGAGGCCGGACGTTCCGGGGGAGGCGGAAGGACGGGTCCGAGTTCCCGGCCGACATCAGCCTGAGCCCGATGAAGGGGGAGGGGGGCACCACCGTCATCAGCGTCATCAGGGACGTCACCGAACGGGTCAACCTCGAGAACGCCAGGAGGGAGAGCGAGGAGCGGTACCGCTCGCTCGTCGACCTGTCTCCCGAAGCCATCGTCGTGCATGCGGCCGGCACGATCGTCTACGTCAACGAGGCCACCGTCCAGCTCCTGACGGCCCCCTCGCGCGAAGCCCTGATCGGCCGGATGTTCCTGGATTTCGTCCCCCCCGCCTACAAGGAGGACGTGCTGCGAAGAATGGCGGCCCCCGAGGAGGAGGTGCGGAAGGAAGGACCGCTCCTTGTGAAAGCCACGCGGGGGGACGGGCAGGAGTTCTACCTTGAAGCCATCGGATCGCGGATCACCTACGGAGGGCGCCCCGCCTCGCAGGTCATACTCCGGGACATCAGCGACCGCGTCAGGGCATACGAAGAGCTCCGCTCCTCACGCGAACAGCTCCGGCGTCTCTCCACGCACCTCCAGTCGGTGCGGGAATCCGAACGGGGGGCTATCGCGCGGGAGATTCACGACGAGCTCGGAGGCGCCCTGACCGCGCTCAAATTCGACATCGCGTCGTTCGAAGAGGTCCTCCCTTCCGGCGATGCCGGCGGATTGCAGGAGACGATCAGGGAAAAACTGGAATCGATGTCCGCGCTTATCGACACGACCGTGCAGACCATGCGGCGGATCATCACGCAGCTCCGTCCCGTCCTCCTCGACAGCCTCGGCCTGAACGCGGCCATCGAATGGCTCGCGGAGGATTTCCAGCACAGGACCGGGATCACCTGCGTCACGCGCATCGGGGGGGAGGAAGGGCTCGCCGATCACGACCGCGCCACCGCGGTGTACAGGATCGTGCAGGAGACGCTGACGAACGTGGCGCGGCACGCCGGCGCGACGCGCGTGGAGATCGCCATGGAGATCCGCAAGGGGATGCTCCGCCTGACCGTCCACGACAACGGCAGGGGGGTCACCGAGGACCAGATCAGGGCCCCCGGCTCATTCGGCATCATGGGGATGAAAGAGCGGGCGCTTATACTGGGGGGTGAGGTCTCACTCGGAGCCGCGCGCGAGGGGGGAACGACCGTCACGCTCACGCTCCCCCCGGGCGGCCCCCTGGAACCCGCGCCGGCGGCACCACATTCCCGACCGAACGCATGATCAGGATCCTGATTGCGGACGATCACCCGATCGTCCGGGCCGGCCTCAAGCAGGTGATCGAGAAGTCCCCCGATATGAGAGTGGAGGGGGAAGCGCTCAACGGCGACGAAGTCCTCGATCTCGTCTACCGCGAGAGGTGGGACATCGTGATACTCGATTTCTCCATGCCGGGCCGGAGCGGGCTCGACGTGATCAAGGAGGTGCGGAGGGAGCGCCCGGCGCTCCCGGTGCTCGTCCTGAGCATGCACCCCGAAGCGGAGCTCGCCCCCAGGCTCCTGAAGGCCGGGGTCGCAGGCTACCTGATGAAGGAGAGCGCAACGACGGAGCTCGTGAACGCGATCCGGAAGATATGCTCGGGGGGAAGGTACGTGAGCCCGGCGCTGGCGGAAAAGCTGGCCGGCGATCTTGCCTCCGAGACCCTCAGGCTCCCCCATGAAGCACTCTCAGACCGCGAATACCAGGTCCTCCTCTGCATCGCCGACGGGAAGAGCGCCCAGGACATCGCCCTCGAGCTCTCACTCAGCGTCAAGACCGTCCGGACATACCGCGAGCGGGTGATGGAGAAGCTCTCGCTGAAAAACGACGTCGAAATCTCCCACTACGCGCTCGAACACCGGCTCCTCGCCCGCTGAGCTCCTCAGGCCGCTTTCTTAAACAGCCGCAGCACGTACAGGAGGACGACGGCCCCGATCGTCGCCACGATCAGGCTGCCAATGAGGCCGCCGTCGGTGGCGATGCCCAGGAGGCGGAAGAGGAAACCGCCGATCAACGCCCCGATGATGCCCACGACGATGTCACCCACGACGCCGAATCCCTTCCCTTTCATCAGCTTGCCCGCCAGCCAGCCGGCGACAAGGCCGATAATGATGAACCAGAGGAGATGCATGAGGCTTCCTTTCGCTGTGTGTGAGTGTCCGCTCCCCTTCTAATGCCAGTGCATCGCGGCAAGTTCCGCAATCCACTCCTTCATCGTCCGGAGATAGTCCGGATCGAATCTGTATGCGCCGGCCCTGTTCAGCGATTCGATCTCGTTAAGGCAGCCGCCGCTCAAGCTCATGTTATGGTCGCTCTGCGGGAGCAAGGCGATCCTGAGGCGCGTGTTTCCGGATCTCCTGCACGCGGCCCTGTACGCACTGATAGCCTGCTCCGGATCGATCTGCCTGTCATGTGCTCCGTAGGCAAGGAAGAGCGGTATGCGCGTCTTTTCCATGAGCGTGATCGGGTCGAAATGTGACTCGTCGTTGAGGTCGATCGTCCTCGGCCACCAGGCGCGCGCGCGCCGGGAGAAACTCGAATCGTACCCGAGTGATTTGATCACCATCGGGTACGCGTCAAAATATCCGACCGCCTGATCGAATTCGGCCCTGTTCCCGGTGGACCGCAGACGCATGAACATCTCGACGCTCTTCTTCGCTCTTGCGGGAGGGACCCCTACACAGGCGAGCTGACGCTCGAGCAGGTAATTCCACTGTTCGATGGAGTTCTCTCCCGGGCAGGAAGACCCGATCATGAACGCGATCGCAGGACACTGTGCTATCACCTTCGGCATGATGTATCCCGCCTGGCTGCTCCCGCACAGGCCGATTTTCCCCGGGTCGATGAAGGGGTGGGTCCTGAGTTTTTCAACAGCGTCAACGACGATCGCACTGAGCTGGGCGAACACGGAGTCGTCGTTGATCGCCCCCCTCGAATCGCCCGAACCGGGCTTGTCGATCCGAAAGTACGCAGCGCCCCCGTCGAGGAAACAGTTGACAAGTTTCACCGATTCCCTGCTCTTCACGAACCGGGTGCTCGGCCCGCTTCCGGATACCCAGATGACCAGAGGGTGCGGCGAGGTTCCCTCCCGCGGCAGGTAGAGATTCCCCGCGACGTCAAAGTGCTGAGATCGCACGTGCACTTCTTCAACCCTGCCGGCGTGGAGCGAGTCGTCCCCGCTCCCGGCGGGGATCTCCCCGGGTGCGGCAGGCGCGGGAACGGCGACCCGGATGGCGAGGCAGAACGGGGCAATGAATGGAATTCTCACGCTGTTACCTTCGTGAAATGGCCCTTTCGACCGGATCCGCAAATGGAAGGGACCTGCCGCAACGGGCTCTCAATTCCCCGGAAGATACCTCGCGGGGCGCCGACATGCAATATTTTCCCCTCTCGAGCGTCTCCGGAGAGAGAGTTTCAATGTCGCGCTCAGTCCCGGTGTAGTCCAGGGACTACACGAAAACCCGCCTTTTGCCAATTGTCAGGCCGGCGTTGAAACTCTATATTGCACCATCCGTTAACAGACCGGGACACTCATGGTGCGAGTACTTATCGTGGACGATTCCCTCATACTCCGGGAGAGGCTTTCCTGCCGCCTGGGGAGCATCGAGGGGATCGAGATCGCAGGCAAAGCCTGTGACGTCCCCGGCGGGATCGAGACATTCCGCCGCGTGAACCCCGATGTCGTCGTCCTCGATCTCCTGATGCCCGGAGGGAGCGGGATCGACGTGCTCGAAGCCATAAAGCGCGAGCGTCCCTCGACGATCGTGGTCATACTGACCAACCACCCCCTCCCCCAGCTCATGAAAAAGAGCCGGGAGGTCGGGGCCGAGTATTTCTTTGACAAGACGCAGGAATTCGGCAAGGTGGCCGAGGTCCTGCGCGACGTGGTACGCAACAGAGAGCACACCGAAGGTTCACGTCCATCCTGAATGCAATGAAGGAGCAACAGAAGATGAAATCCCGTGTACTTGTGATCGCCCTTGCCGCGCTCGCCGCGGTAGAGGCACCGGCCCAGCAGGGGCGGGTACAGTCGCTCACTGTTGAACAGGCAGTCCAGATCGGGCTTGACAACAGCAAGATACTCCGCCAGTCGGCGCGCAAGGTGGAATACGCCGACGCAAAATCCGCGGAGGTGAACGCCTCCGCCCTCCCGAGCCTGAAGGCGAGCGGGGCGTATACGCACCTCTCGGAGGTGCCCGCATTCGCATTCTCGCTCCCGCCCGCCGCCGTGGCGTTCGGGTTCCCGGCCTCCCTCGTGCTGGCGCCGACCATCGTCGATAACTACAATCTCCGGGTGGGGATCCAGCACCCCCTCTTCACCGGATTCCGGCTCGACGCCTCGAAGGAGATGGCCGCAAGGAACGTCGACGCCTCAAGCCAGGACTATAACAAGGACAGGTCCGATCTCGTGTTCAACATCAAGACGGCCTACTGGGCGCTCTTCCGCGCCCGGGAATTCAAGAAGCTTGCCGACGACAACGTCGCGCAGATCACGGCGCATCTTAACGACGTGAAGAACCTGGAGGACCAGGGCCTCGCCACAACCAACGACATGCTCGCCGCCGAGGTCCAGCTCTCCAACGGGCAGCTCAACCAGGTGGACGCCAACAACAGCGCGCAGCTGGCGCTCGTGGCGCTCGACAACACGCTCGGGATACCGCTTTCCACGGACATCACGATCGCCTCCCCGGTGGCCGAGTCGACCCGGGAGTTCGCCCCTCTGGATTCGCTTGTGGGCCGGGCGCTCGATGCCCGCCCCGAGATCAGGGGGATGAGCGCCAGGGTGCAGGCCGGCGAGGCGGGTGTGACGGCGGCCCGGGCGGGATGGTGGCCGCAGATCTACCTGACCGGCAACTACTACTACGCGAACCCGAACCAGCGATTCCAGCCCGCCCAGATCCTCTGGAAGGACACCTGGGACGTGGGGGTGAGCGTCACGCTCGATATCTGGAACTGGGGAACAACGGTGCACCAGACGGACCAGGCGCAGGCGCAGCTCGCCCAGACGAAAGAGGCGTTCGGCCAGACGCAGGACGCCGTGACGCTCGACGTCACGCAGGCCTACCTGACGCTCAAGCAGGCCCGCGAACGCGTTGTGGTGGCGAAACAGGCGCTGGCACGGGCGGAGGAGAACCACCGGGTGACGACCCAGCGGTACAAGGAAGGGCTCGTGCTGAACTCCGAGATGATCGACGCGCAGTATTCGCTCACCGCGGCAAAGACGACGTACACGCAGTCGCTCGTGGATTTCGAGCTCGCGCAGGCGAGGCTTTCGAAGGCGATCGGCGAATAGCAAGGGTGTGAGGGTCGAAGAGTCAATTTCATGAGAAAGGGAGAGCAATGAACAGGACGAGGGCAATTGTGGCGGGGACGGTGCTGCTTGCAGTCATCATACTCGTGCTTCTGAACAACAGGGCGAACATCAGCGCAAAATCGCGGAACGAGTTCCAGGGCGCAATCCCCGTGACGGTGGCCGAAGCGAAATCGCAGAAGCTCTCGGAGACGATGTCGCTCGTGGGGACGATCACCGCGGCGAACGACGTCGCCGTGACCGCGGAGGTGGCCGGCAAGGTCACGGCCGTCCTTGCCGGCGTGGGGGACCACGTCGGCGCGGGGGCGCCGATCATCCAGATCGACGACGAGCTCAAGAAGGCGGCGTTCGAGCAGGCGGAGGCCAACTACGAGCGGGCGAAGCGGGATTTCGACAGGTTCAAATCGCTCCGGGCCGAGCAGTCGGCAACCGAATCCCAGAAGGAGAACGCCTGGACCGCCTTCAAGGTGGCAGAGGCGCAGTACATCGTGGCAAAGCGCCAGCTCCACGACACGAGGGTCTGCACGCCGATTGCCGGGATCGTCTCGGCGCGGAACGTCGACGTCGGGGCCATGGTCAACGACAGGATGGTCGTCGCCAACGTCGTGGACATCTCCCGGCTGAAGGTGAAGCTGAACGTCGCCGAGCGTGACGCGTTTAAATTGAAGACCGGCGACAGGGTGGCAATCACCACCGACGTGTACCCGGGCGTCACGTTCGAAGGGAAGACGACGTCGATCAGCGCGAAGGCCGACGAGGGGCACACGTACCCCGTCGAGATCACGATGGACAACAGCCGCGAGCACCCGCTGAGGGCGGGGATGTTCGGGCGCGTCTCGTTCGTCTCGCTGGCGCAGGACGACGCGCTGGCGATCCCCCGGGAAGCGCTCGTGGGGAGCATGAAGGACCCGCGGGTCTACGTCGTGGAGGGCCCGGTCGCCAGGGAGCGGAAGATCGTCGTGGGCGCGGAAGCCGGGACGGACCTGATGGTCCTCTCCGGGCTCCAGGCGGGAGAATCCGTCGTCGTCAACGGACAGAACAACCTCAAGGATTCGGTCGCTGTGCAGATCCTCAGGTAAGCCCAGCACATGCCGCTCCAGCGGGAAGACAATAGACACGAAGGGAAGACATGACACTTACCGAGCTTTCGATAAAACGGCCGACGCTTATCGTCGTCATATTCTCGGCGCTTGCCGTCCTCGGCGTCTTCGGGTTCAACCAGCTCAAGTATGAGCTCCTCCCGAAGATCAACACGCCGTTCGTTACGATCACCACCGTTTACCCGGGGGCGTCGCCCGACGAGGTGGAGACCTCGGTCACCAAGGTGATCGAGGACGCGATCTCGGGGATCGACAAGATCTCCACGGTCCGCAGCTCGTCGCGCGAGGGGGTCTCCTTCGTGCAGATCGAGTTCGACCTGACGGCCGACGTGGCGACATCGCTCCAGGACGCCCAGCGGAAGGTCAACGAAGTCCTCAACCAGCTCCCGAAGGACGCCAATCCGCCGGTGATCACGAAATTCGCGCTCGACGAGCTCCCCGTCCTCCGGATGGGCGTCACCTCGACGATGGGATCCCGGGAATTCTTCCAGTTCGTCAAGGACAGGATACAGCCAAGGCTCTCCAAGCTCGCGGGCGTCGGCCAGATCACGCTCGGGGGGGGGGACGAGCGGGAGATCCGCGTCAACATCGACGCCGCGAAACTCCGTTCCTACGGCCTCTCGATACTCCAGGTCGCCAACGCGATCAAGGGGGCGAACCTCGATTTCCCGACGGGGAAAATCAAGGAGGGCGACAACCAGTATGTCGTCCGCCTGGCGGGCAAGTTCTCGTCGATCGACGACCTGCGCGGACTCGTCATCGGCCGCACGCGACAGGGCGGCGACATCACCGTCGCGGACATCGCGGAGGTGGAGGACGGGCAGAAGGAATACTCGACGCTCTCGCGCATCAACGGCGCGACCTCCATCGGCGTCCTCGTCCAGAAGCAGTCCGACGCCAACTCCGTCGACGTGAGCGCCGTGATACACCGGGAGCTCCCCAGGATCGAGAAGGACTACAAGTACGTGAACCTGAAGTTCGACGTCGCGCAGGACGGGTCGACCTTCACGCTCGACGCCGCCAACGCCGTGAAGGAGGACCTGGCGGTCGCCGTGATCCTCGTGGCGCTCGTGATGCTCGCCTTCCTCCACAGCATCAGGAACTCGCTCATCGTCATGATCGCGATCCCGGCGTCCATGGTCTCGACGTTCATCGCGATGTACGCCGCGGGGCTCTCGCTGAACCTGATGACGCTCCTGGGGCTCTCGCTTGTGGTCGGGATCCTCGTCGACGACTCGATCGTCGTCCTGGAGAACATCTACCGCCACCTGGAGGCGGGGGACGACCAGCGCTCGGCGGCGCTCAAGGGACGGAACGAGATCGGGTTCGCCGCCCTCTCCATCACGCTCGTCGACGTCGTCGTGTTCCTCCCGCTGAGCCTCGTCTCGGGCCTTGTCGGGAACATCATGCGGGAGTTCGCGCTTGTCGTCGTCTTCTCCACGCTCATGAGCCTGTTCGTCTCGTTCACCGTGACGCCGCTGCTGGCGTCCCGGTTCACGAAGCTCGAGCACCTTTCACGTTCGACCCTGATGGGGGCGTTCGCCCTCTGGTTCGAGGGGATGTTCTCCAGGCTCACGGCGTTCTACCAGCGGACGCTCCGCTGGGCGCTGCGCCACCCGACGGTCGTCCAGGCGGGCGCGGTCGGCGCGTTCGTCCTGGCGCTGATGCTCGTCCCCCTCGGGTTCATCGGCTCCGAGTTCATCGCGGTTGCCGACCGGGGGGAATTCACCGTGACGCTTGAGCTCCCCCCCGGCGCGACGCTTGAGAATACAAACTATACAACGCAGCAGGCCGAGCGGACGATCGCGGGGATGCCCGAGGTCGCCAAGATGTTCGTCAACGTGGGAGTCTCCAGCGAGGGGCTCCTGGGGCAGAGCTCCAACAACAATTCCGAGATCAACGTCACGCTCGTCCCCCGGGACCAGAGGAAGCGCTCCACCGACGACGTCGGCGCGGCGATCAAGGCCGAGCTCGCCCGGCTCCCCGGCGTCAATGTCCGCGTCAACCCGATCGGCATATTCGGCACGGCGAACCAGACGCCGATACAGCTCGTCGTGAGCGGCCCGGACTACGCGACAACGCGCAGAGCGGCCGAACAGGTGGCGGGGATCGTCCGGGGGGTCCCCGGGAGCGCCGACGTCCGCCTCTCGAGCGAGGAGGGGAAGCCGGAAACCCGTATCGACGTCGACAGGCAGAAGCTCGCCGCGCTCGGCCTCTCCATGGCGGACGTGGGAGCCACGCTCCGCACCGCGCTGGCGGGGGACAACGACTCGAAGTTCCGGGTCGGGGCCGATGAATACGACATCCGGATATTCCTCGACGAGTTCGACAGGTCGCACGTCACGTCGATCGGCGACCTGACGCTCATGAACAGGGACGGGAAGCTTGTCGAGCTGAAGCAGTTCGCGCAGATCGCGCAGTCCACCGGCCCCACGAAGCTCGAGCGCGTCGACAGGAACCCGGCCGTCACGGTCTTCTCGCAGGCGGTGGGGCGGCCGAGCGGGTCGATCGGCGCGGATATCAGACAGAGGTTGGACCACGCCGGGCTCCCGCAGGGGATTGCGATCATGTACCAGGGAGACCTGAAGAACCAGTCGGACGGGTTCGGCAGCCTGGGGCTCGCGCTCCTTGCCGCCATACTGTTCGTCTATATGATCATGGTGGCGCTGTACGACTCGTACATCTACCCGTTCGTCGTCCTCTTCTCGATCCCCGTGGCGATGATCGGCGCTCTCCTTGCGCTTGCCCTGACGATGAAATCCCTGTCGATATTCTCCATACTGGGGATCATCATGCTCGTCGGGCTGGTGGGGAAGAACGCCATACTCCTTGTGGACCGCGCAAACCAGATGCGCGGGACGGGGCTCTCTCCCCACGACGCGGTGATCGAGGCGGGCGGGACGCGTCTGCGGCCGATTCTCATGACGACGGTCGCGATGGTCTTCGGCATGTCGCCGATCGCGCTGTCGACCTCCGCGGGCGCGGAATGGAAATCAGGTCTCGCATGGGCGCTGATCGGCGGGCTCATCAGCTCGCTCCTCCTGACGCTCGTGCTCGTCCCGGTGGTGTACGTGAAGGTCTCGGCGTGGCGGGAGACGGTGCCCGCGGCACTTCGCGCGCTCCCCTCAAAGCTGCGGCTGCGGAAGAAGAGCGGTGTCGACGTGATTGCGGAACCCCAGGTGAATTGACGCCGCGGGATGCTCCGGGGCGGCCCCGTGCCCGAAAGGCCGCTAGCGGGGATCCCGGACCGCCCGAAACGCAAAATACGACGCACGGGTGGTGCGCCGTGCCGGCCAGACCTGGCCGTTGTAGACGACCTTGTATGCACGCTGATCGTCGGCGGGCGTTGAGGTCCACCAGTAGATGACGGGGGAATAGCAATCCCAGAGGGGCGATTCCTTGTCGGGCTCGAGGGAATACGCCGCCCTGGCGCGCGTGGAATCCCAGGTTCCGCCGGCATTCCTCCCGTGACGCACCATGCAGCGGACGGCCTCGTCCGCGCTCGGAAGGCGCCAGATGTTCTGAGGGGTCGAGGCGACGGATTTCCCGTCGTCAGTGAGCAGGGCGCAGATGCTGTCAGCCTCCCTCCACGTATACCCCCTCACATCGTCGGGCCACCCCGGTCCGCGCGGCGCCCACTCGAGCGTGATGCCGTTCCCCTCGATCACGCGCGCGCCCAGGTTCCCGTCGTCAACACGCTGTGCGACCCGTATGGCCGCAGGCGTCCCGAACGCGAGCGCGACAAGGAGCGGAACGCCGGTGACGCAGGCGTACGCCGCGCGGAGGGATCCCGGGCGTCCCGCCCAGTAGAGGATGCCGAGCGCCACGAGGGGCGCCGCGATGAAGTACATCGCGGCAGAGGTGCGCACGACGAACAGCGGGATCGCAAAGCCGAGGAGTATGTGAAGCGTCCCTCCGACCCGGGGGAAACGGATCGAGGCGACCGCCAGGAGGAGGAATATCATGAGGGGACTCAGATACTGGGCGAACGTCAGGCCGACGTTCTTCCAGAAGGCATGAAAGTACCACCCCTCGTGGAACGCCTCGTTGCTCCCCCAGTACGCCCAGAAACAGGCAATCAGTGTCGAGATGCCGACCGCTGTCCAGCCGGCGTAGACGCGTTTGTCAGCCATGTCCGATTCAGCAGTTGACGGGAATAACACCTCAATGTACGCACGTTCGCGTATTAACACAACGGTCACAATTTGATAACGATTTCATTCTCCGTGCGTTCCCGCGGAAACGTATATTCATATATACGCGAAACGTGTTCAGGGGGTGTGCATGGGATCGGTACAGCACGGGTTTCACTACGCATGGGAGTCCCTGCTGCTGGACTTCGAGGAGATCCTCGTGGGAAGCGCAGCGACGGACGCTTCGGCACGGGGCGGGTCGCTCGTCTACCCGGTGTTCGACAGGCCGTTCAGCATCGTGAAATTCTTTCACCATCCGCGCTCGGAGATGGGGCTGGAGCTCCGCGCCGACGGCTACAGGGCCGTCCTCTCGATGTTCAGGCAGGACCCCCTTCCGGGGGACGAAGCCCCGGGAGCGGAACCTGCGGAGCACGCCGAGATCGGGACCGAGATCGGCAATGTGAGCGTGAACTATGACGAACTCCTCGACGCACCGGACGACGTCAGGGACCGGCTCCTCCTCCTCCTTCCCCAGGGCGCGTAAGGAATTATTTGGAGCCGCCAATACCCTTTTTTTCCTGTCATTTTCGCCAGATGTTCCCACCACACCACCCAGCCGGTGGAACCTAACATTTACCCACAATGTTTTCAGGAAAAGCGTGACGAACCAAAGCGTCCAGCCCACTTCGTCCCCGTGAAGAAGCGCGTTCTCTTCATCTGCGGTTCGATCAACCAGACCCGGCAGCTGCACAAGATCGCGAAGCATATGCCGGAGGTCGACGCGTCGTTTTCCCCCTACTACTGCGACGGGATCCTCGAAGCCGCCCGCAGGAGCAGGCTTCTTGACTGGACGATACTCGGCGACAAGATGAAGGACCGCTGCCTGGCCTACCTCCTGACGTACGATCTCGATGTTGACTACCAGGGGGCCCGCGGCCCGTACGACCTTGCCGTCACCTGCTCCGACCTCATCATCCCGCGCAACATACGCCGGACGCCGACCGTCCTGGTCCAGGAGGGGATGACAGACCCCGAGAACCTGGCGTACCAGATCGTGCGGCGCCTCAGATTCCTCCCCCGCTGGCTTGCAAGCACATCCACGACCGGACTGAGCGGACTGTATGACCGGTTCTGCGTCGCAAGCGAGGGGTACAGGGACCTCTTCACAGGCAAGGGGGTCCCGCCGGAACGGATCGTCGTCACGGGGATTCCGAACTTTGACGACTGCGCGAGGTTCATGAAAAATGATTTCCCGCTGAAGCACTACGTCCTTGTCTGCACGTCGGACATGCGGGAAACGTTCAAATTCGAGAACAGGAGACGGTTCATCCGCAAGGCGGTCCGGATCGCCGGCACGAGGCAGCTTGTGTTCAAGCTCCATCCCAACGAGAACCACGCCAGGGCCGAGCGGGAGATCCACGCCCATGCGCCCGGCGCGCTCGTCTACACAACGGGGAACACCGAGGAGATGATCGCCAACTGCGACGTCCTCATCACGCGCTATTCCACGACGGTCTACGTCGGCCTGGCGCTCGGCAAGGAGTGCTATTCGGATTTCCCCATGGAGGAGCTCCGGAGGATGGTTCCCCTGCAGAACCGGAGGGCTGCGCAGAACATTGCGGAGGTCTGCTCGGCACTCCTGGAAGAGCGGTCCGCCGGGGAGGAAATCCACGCCGGAAGCCGGCGGCGGCTCCACGCCGGGCGCGAGAGCATGTACAGGATCCTGCGGGACGGACTCTTCCGGGGGAGCGGGGCGTGAAAACCCTCGTCGTCGTGCAGGCCCGGACCGGCTCGCACCGGCTCCCGAACAAAGTGATGTTGCCCCTGGCCGGGAAACCTCTTCTCCAGAGGATGATCGAGCGGGTCAGGGCCGCGCACAGTCCGTTCGATCTCGTGGTGGCCACCACGACGGAGCCGGAAGACGACGCGGTGCGCGCGCTCTGCCGGTCGATAGGCGCGGAGTGCTTCAGCGGGCACCCGACCGATCTGCTCGAGAGGCACTACCGGGCGGCTCTGGCGGCGCAGGCAGACGAGGTCGTCAAGATCCCGTCCGACTGCCCCCTGATCGACCCCGGTGTCATCGACCGGGTCCTTGCCTTCCACCGGGAGCGCCGGGGGACGCTCGACTACACGAGCAACCTCCACCCCGCGACGTACCCGGACGGCAATGACGTGGAGGTGGTCCCGTTCGGCGTGCTGGAGGAGGCGGCGCGCGAAGCGCAGCGTCCGTTCGAGCGGGAACACACGACGCCGTTTATCTGGGAGCGCCCCGCCCGGTACCGGATCGGCAACGTGGCCTGGGAACGCGGGCTGAACTATTCGATGACGCACCGCTGGACGATCGATTACCCGGAGGACTACACGTTCATCTCACGGGTATACGACGAACTCTGGAGGGGAGCGGGTCCCCCCTTCAGCCTTGACGACATACTGACGCTCCTGGCTTCGCACCCCGAGATCGCCCGGACGAACGCCGCTTATGCCGGGGTGAACTGGTACAGGAACCATGCAGACGAGCTCACGACAGTTTCTGCCTCGGAGTACCGGCAGATCAGCTGAGTGTTTCCCCCGAATCACACCTGAACGAAGAGACAATGGAAGAGCGCAGGATTCACGAACTCCAGGAGACCGCCCTCCGCGTGAGGGAGCATATCATCCGGATGTCGACCGACGGTGGATGCTTTATCGGCGCATCCCTCTCCTGCGCCGACATACTTGTCTACATGTACGGCGAACTCCTCTCCACTTCCCCGGCGCGCACACAGGATCCCGCCAGGGACTACCTCTTCCTGTCGAAAGGCCATGACGTGCCGGCGCTCTACGGCACGCTTGCGGAGTTCGGCTATATCGACCGGGAACGCCTTGCGCACCACCTGAAGACGGATGACGCGATCTACTGGCACCCGAACAGGAAAATCCCCGGCGTGGAGTTTCATTCGGGATCGCTCGGGCACCTGCTTTCGGTCGCCATCGGCGTCGCGCTCGACATCAGGATGCGCGGCGGGCACAACAGGGTCTACGTCGTCATGGGGGACGGCGAGCTCAACGAAGGCTCCGTCTGGGAAGGGCTCCTCGTGGCGCACGCGCAGGGGCTCGACAACATCGTCGCGGTGATCGACCGGAACCGGTTCCAGGCCAACCTCGCCACCGAAGAGCTGAGCCGGCTCGAGCCCCTCGGGCCGAAGTTCGAGGCATTCGGCTGGTCTGTCGCGCACGCCGACGGACATGATTTCACGAGCCTGGGGGGGGCATTCGCCTCCGCGCGGCCCGGCCGGCCGCACGTCGTCATCGCCGAGACCGTCCGCGGCAAAGGGCTCCCCTCCATCGAAGCACGGGCGGACCGCTGGTTCGTGAACTTCTCGCACGATGAGGTCGCCATGCTCCTCGAGGAGCTCCACGGCTCGAAGAAAGCCTCGCTCGTCTCCGCAACGCTGATGGTGAGGTGACACATGGACACACGCACATACGAACAGGTCATCAGGGAAGCCGCCGCACGGGATGAAAACATCGTCGTCATGACCGCGGAAAACCGTGTCGCGATCCGCAACCTCCCGAACGAACTCGGGCTCCGGTTCATCGACCTCGGCATCGCCGAACAGACGATGGTCGGGGCGGCCGCGGGGCTTGCGCTGCGCGGGCGGAAGCCGGTGGTCCATGCCCTGGCGACGTTCCTGACGATGAGGGCGTTCGAGTTCATCCGGACGGACGTCGGGATCGGCAATCTGCCGGTGAAGCTCGTCGGCGGCGTTCCGGGATTCCTCTCCGACGGGAACGGCCCGACGCACCAGGCGATCGAGGACGTCGCGATCATGCGCGGCATCCCCGGGATGCAGGTCTTCTGCCCCGCCGACGAGGAGGATCTCGCCTCGTGTCTGCCGGCGCTGCTCGCGTCGCCG
>DATJPH010000379.1:0-3399 GCA_035506475.1 Bacteroidota bacterium
AGAAATACGCTCGTGAGGCCGCACGGAGCCTGACAAAGAACTCTCCGGTCGAAGATGCGGTCTCGTTCAGGCAGAACCTCGCGATCGTGACTGCCGCATCGGGGAAATTCAGGGAGGCTCTCGGCATGCTCCGGTCAATCGAGGATCTGGTTTCCCCCTGGTCGTCGGACTACTGGCTGGCCCTCGGGGGGATTTACCAGCGCACAGGGGAGAAGGATAGCGCGGTCGCCGCGTATATGAACGGACTGACTGTGGTCTCTCCGAAAGAGCTCCGGGACACGCTGGAAGGGGTCTACATGGCTCTTCACGGATCTCTCAACGGGCTTGATGAGGGGATTGAGCGCCTGAAACAGTCGGGTGCGGTCTTTGACCCGGGGCGCTACAGGAGTGAACATGCGGGAACAGGAAAGGTGGTCCTTGCCGAGCTCTTCACGGGCGCCGAATGCGGCCCCTGCGTTTCCTCTGATATCGCATTTGACGCGCTCGGGGAGTATTATCCCCGGACAGATCTTTCGATACTCGAGTATCATGTCCATATCCCCGGGCCCGATCCCCTCACGACGAACGATTCCTGGAGCCGCTACCAGATGTACCGTGGCGGCGGGACACCGACCGCCGTCATCGACGGCCGGGAGACCATTCTTGGCGGCGGGCCGAAGACGATCGCGAAGAACCGGTTCAACCTGTACAGGTACGCGATCGGAAAGTATATAGCCGATCGTCCCGGTATGACGCTGAAGATCGGCATTGCGAGAAAAGGGGACAGCATCGCCGTCGAGGCTCACATGGGGGGATACCGGGGTCACACCGGGGAGGGGAACCTGGTCCTTCACGTAGCGCTCGTGCAGCGGGCGGTGGAGTACACGGGGGCCAACGGGATCTCCAGGCACGCGATGGTCGTCAGGAAGCTGTTCGGCGGGACCGACGGCACACCGGTTGCGGCCGGGCCGGCTGACGAGACGACCCGTGTTGCACTCAGCATGTCGGATGTGGATGCGGACATCAAAGCGCTGCTCCAAGATCCGAAGGCCCAGCCCTCCTGGCCCGGGAAGAGACGGAATTTCAACGGCTGGAGACCTCACCCGGAACACCTCGACAGGTCGAACCTCAGCGTTGTCGCCTGGATCCAGAATTCAGGCACGCACGAAATTCTCCAGTCCGCCTCCGGAGACGTTCCCTCCGGCACGCGCGCCGATTGACCGGTGGAGAGGAACTCGGCGGGCAGGCGCGTTGTATAGTGAGTGTGAAGGAGGGATATTCCCATGAGAAAAAGGACGACGGGGCTCCTGGTGTGGGCAGCATTGCTGATGGGTCTGAGTGCCTGCTCCAAGGATAGTACGGCTCCCCCCACGCAGCCCCAGGTCGGCGCGCCCGCCGGTCTGTCTGCAGTCCCCCCGACAGTCGCCGTCGGCATTGGGGGGATACAGCATGTGAATGTGACCGGCGGGACCCCGCCCTACAGTATCGCATCCGCCCCGGGAGCGATCGCGACGGCGGACATTGCGAATGCAGACAGCTCGATCGCCGTTCTCAAGATCACGGGCGTCACCGTGGCATCAGTGGCCACCTCCGTTGTCGTGAGGGATAATACCCCTTCGTCGCCTAAGACAGTGTCAATTCCCATTACGGTGTTCTGACCGGCGGGCCCGGTGCAAATCGAAGCGCCAGCCGTTGCGCAAGGGTAGAGTCCTCGCACTTTTCATCAGCACCCGTGCTGATTTCCAGGAGGCGCTTCACGGCCGGCCCTGCCTCGTAAGAGATCCCCCCCCGTATGTCGGCTTCCAGCAGGTCGGTCAGGGCTCTCCGTTCACCGGGCCTGTCCCCGAGCGACCGGTATATTGCCGATGCAACCGCGCCGGGCTCCCGGGAGCCATCCTGCGGGTGTGTTCATCGCATCAGGTTCCGTGTGAGGCATTCCCGGCAGGGATGTTCCAGCCGGCGGCTTCTATCAGCGTGACGCCGGGGAAACGGAGCGGCATGACTCTGAACATCGCCGCATGAGCGCACCATGAGCGGACCCGGGCGACGGAGTGCGCGCTTCCGCCGATCTCGTTCATAAGGTTCAGCCCGACCATCAGGGGGATGAATTGCGACAGGGGAGAGCGCCGCCCGGTCCCTGTCATCTGATCGAGTATGTAGAGCCTCCCCCCCTCCCTGAGCGCGCGCGATGCCCGGGCAATCAGGCTGCGGTTTGTCTCTTCGTCAAATCCGTGGAGTATGTTGAACATGAACACCGCATCCTGTCCGGGAGGGAATTCCGCGGTCAGTATGTCACCCGATGAAAATATCACCCGGCCCGCCGGGTCCGCTTCATGCATCGCCGCTCCCCATTGGAGTGCAGGGGCGAAGTCCATCACGAGTGCGTTGCACCCGGCGGATCTGCGGCAGCATTCTGCGGAATACAGGCCGTGCGATCCGCCGAGATCGAGTATCCGCCCTCCGGAGCCGGGGATCTTGATTCTCCTGATGACCTCGGGAATGAGGAGCCGCGCAAGGTTTGCCATCCCGCGGACATATGTTCCCCAATCCTCCTCCGTGAACGATGCATAGTAGGGCTCCCGGGGTTTGCCGTGCTCAAGTGCGTACTCGAGTCCCCCGAGCCGCGCGTTCAGTGAGTCAAAATAGCATATCAGGTCTCCGAGATACGTCTTCGAACTCCTGGCAAGCCACTTCCTTGTCTCCGGTGTCGCGCTGTATATCCCTCCCCTGCATCGAAGGTATCCCCCGGCGACGCACGCATCGGCCAGAAGTTGGACTCCCCCGCGGGTCAGCCCGGTTTCTCCGGACAATTCGTCGAGCGAGAGCGGCCTGCGCACGAGAGATTCGAAGAGCCCCCTGCGGAGCCCGACGGTGAGCGCGCGGGCAAAGACCACGGCGCCGAAAGCGTCAAGGACAGGTGACGGCAGGAGGTGAAATCGGTGCAGCAGTTTTTCGACGAGCGAATATGAAGGGGGCAAGCGTCAGGTTCTCCTCAGCCCTAAACGCTTCCCGTTTAAGATAGGTGCCTGAAGTCGCTCCGACTCCCCGCAAACAAGGTGAAATATGACCCCAAATTGTCATAGATGAGCGCTTGACACGGCACTTTCATAATAATATATTTGTTCGTTGTAATATGCGCTCACCACCCACAGCGTCGCATCTCTAACTATTCCTTGAATTTCAACGGGGGAGGAATTATGAAGAGATTTGTTATCTGCGTTGTCGGGATCGCGTGCCTGACACTGCTTGTCCAGGGGGCCTTCTCCCAGGCCCCTCCTGCACCCACGAACCTCGCCGCGAAGGTAGTCCATTCCTCAGCCGACGAACACGAGGGGATGGCACAGGCGGTAGGCCTCTCATGGCAGTTCATGCCTCCGGCGTCGATGTACCGTATCGCGTTCAGGATTTACCGGTCTGTCG
>DATJPH010000380.1:0-4269 GCA_035506475.1 Bacteroidota bacterium
CCGGCCGGCACCGGCGTATGCGTCGTGAACACGCAGTGGGACTTCACGAATTCGGCCGCCTGTTCGGGTGCTTTGCCGGCGGCGATTTGCTCGCGGAGAAGTTCGAGCGTCAGGAACGCGGAGTGGCCCTCATTCATATGGAATGTCGCCGGCCTGATCCCTATGGCGCGCAGCAGCCGGACCCCGCCGATGCCCAGGACAACCTCCTGCGCAATGCGTGTCGAGTTGTCGCCGCCGTACACGTGCGCCGTGAGCTCGCGGTACCTCTGGTCGTTCTCCGGGAGATCGGTATCAAGCAGGTAGAGGTTGATGCGTCCGACGTGAATCATCCAGGCCTGAAGGCGGACCTGGGCATCGCCGATTTCGACCATGCACGTCACCCTCTTCCCCTTCCTGTCGGTCACCGGCGCGATCGGGAGCCTGGCGGGATCGTAGCTAGGGTACCGCTCCTGCTGCCACCCGTCTCCTGAAATCTGCTGCTGGAAATATCCCTGTTTGTAGAAAAGCGTGACGCCGGCAAGCGGCAGCCCCAGGTCGCTTGCGGACTTTGCGTGGTCGCCGGCCAGTATCCCGAGGCCTCCGGAGTAGACCCTGACGCTCTCGTGAAGCCCGAACTCGGCGCTGAAGTACGCAATCGTTTCCCCCTTCAGGGCCCGTCCGTTTTTTGCCGTCCATGTCCGTTTGTTGGACATATAGGCCTGGAAATCGCCGCACGCTTTCCGCACCCGGGCATAGAATCCCGGGTTCTGGAGCCTCACGCGGAGTTCGTGCGGGCTCACCCAGAGGAGGACCTCCACGGGATTGTGGTTACTTGTTTCCCAGACGTACGGAGAAAGCTCCCTGAAAATCTCCTGGGCCGACGGATTCCAGGACCACCAGAGGTTGTACGCGAGACTGTGGAGATCCTCCATCGCCGCTGCCACTGCCTTATCGGAAATCTTTGACGTAGTCACGTTGGGTGCTCTGCCGACGCTGTGGGACAATGGGTGACTGCTCCCCCCTTTACGGACGGGGGGCCTCCTCGATCGTCTCTGCCTTCTTTTTTGACATACGGTTCCGCACGTTGGCATCGAGGTGCTTTTTGCGTATGCGGATGCTCTGCGGAGTCACCTCCACAAGTTCGTCATCCCCGATCCACTCGATCGCCTGCTCCAGGGTCATGATGTGCGGGGGTTCAAGCCGGACGGCTTCGTCGGACCCGGATGCCCGCATGTTGGAAAGCTGCTTCGTCCGGCATACGTTGACCGTCATGTCGTGCTCGCGCGAGTTCTCGCCGACGACCATCCCCGAATACACTTTCGTCCCGGGTTCGATGAAAAACACCGAGCGGTCCTGCAGCTTCCACATCCCGTACGCGACCGACTCGCCCGCTTCCATGGTCACGAGCGCCCCCTTCGTCCGGTGGGCCATCTCCCCCTTGTAGGGCTCGTAGCCGTGAAAATTGTGATGGAGCACGCCGGTTCCCTTGGTCTGCGTCATGAACTCGCCGCGGAACCCGATGAGCCCGCGCGCGGGGACGATGAACTCCAGGCGCGTGTTCCCGGAGCTTGCGACCATGTTCTTCATCTCCCCCTTCCGGCGGCCGAGGTTCTCGATCACCACGCCGACGAATTCGTCCGGCACGTCGATCACGACGTGTTCCATCGGCTCGGAGAGCACGTCCGCGATCCGCTTGTAGATCACCTCGGGGCGCGAGACCTGGAGCTCATAGCCTTCCCTTCGCATGTTCTCGATGAGGATGGCAAGGTGGAGTTCGCCCCGGCCGCTGACCTTGAACGTGTCGGGGGAATCGGTCAGTTCGATCCGGAGGCTGACGTTGGATCGGAGTTCCCTCGTGAGCCGTTCGCTGAGATGACGGGTGGTGACGTATTTTCCCTCAAGTCCGGCAAACGGGGAGTTGTTCACGAGAAAATTCATCGAGAGGGTCGGTTCCTCGATCGCCACGAACGGCAGCGGCGTCGGATCCGCTTCGTCGGCGATGGTCTCTCCGATATCCACGTCCTCCATGCCGGCGATCGCGATGATGTCGCCAGCGCCGGCCGAAGTCACCTCGAGCCTCTTGAGACCGTCGAACGTGTAGATTTTTGTCACGCGCGCGTCGTCCACAACCTTGTCCCGGTGGATGATCTTCATCGGGCCGCCGAGACGTATGGTGCCCCTGTGTATCCGGCCGATACCGAGCCGGCCGAGGTAGTCGTTGTAATCGATGGTTGTCACGAGCATCTGGAACGGCGAGTCCTGGTCGCCGGGAGGCGGGGGAACCTGTTCGACGATGGCGTCGAACAGGGGGACAAGGTCGTTGCTCTGCTGGTCAAGTTCCTTCCGGGCGATACCCTGCTTGGCGATGCAGTACACGGTCGGAAAATCGAGCTGCGTGTCGTTGGCGCCCAGGGAGAGAAAGAGCTCGAACACGAGATCGAGGACTTCGTGCGGGCGCGCGTCCTTCCTGTCGATCTTGTTGATGACGACGATGGGCTTCAGGTTCAGATCGAGGGATTTCTTCAGGACGAACTTGGTCCCGGGAAGGGGCCCCTCGGCCGCATCGACGAGAAGAAGCACGCCGTCGACCATCGTGAGCGTGCGCTCGACTTCCCCCCCGAAGTCGGCGTGGCCGGGCGTGTCGACGATATTAATCTTCACGCCGTTGTAATGAATGGCCGTGTTCTTGGCCAGGATCGTGATCCCGCGTTCCTTCTCCAGGTCGTTGGAATCCATCACGCGCGTGACGAGCTGCTGGTTCTGCCTGAATGTCCCCGTCTGCCGGAGCATGTGGTCGACCAGCGTCGTTTTGCCGTGATCAACGTGCGCGATGATCGCGATGTTGCGGATGTCCCGTCTCTGCATGCCGTCCATTGTGCGAATAAAAAAGGCCTCGGGCGGATACCAATTGCCGGAGGTCAACACTGAGCTGCATCTGGTTGTTGTAGGGCGAAGCGAAAGCCATGTAAAATACCGAAAAAAACGGACAATTCCAACATGTCGGTCACAGGAACGTTGCCACCCCCAGCGTGAAATAGAATCCTTTCGGGCCCGAAAGCCGCCAGGCGAAATCGGCCCTGAACAGCTCGAACAGGCGGCTGACGCTGAACCCTGCTTCGGTATACATCCCGGTACGCACGGGGGCGCCGGCAGGGGGATTTCTGGACCATGTGTGTGCCGCGCCGCCGAAGGCGATCAGGTCGACATTGAAGTTGTAGAGGAACGGTATCCCGAGCGCCAGGAGGGGGATATTCCGGAAATTGTGTTCGAGGTTGATTGCAGCATAGCCTGTTCCGGTGAACTCCCGTGGATGTGCCCCGTGCATGACCCCGAATGCGGCGTAGCCGTCGAGCGCGCTCTCGACGGCGAACAGGCGCTGGACCGGGAGCGCGCCGGTCGCATCGCCCGCGGAGGCGCGAAGGCGGAACCCCGGTTTCATCAGGTAGCTCTGCCCGAACGTCGGCACGATCACCGTCACGATGCCGTCCACACGGGTGAAGTCGAAATCTCCCCCTGTGAACAGCGGGGCGGCGTGCTCGACAGATATATCGAGTCCATTCTGCTGCACGAGATCCAGGGGAACGGGTGCGGGTCCCAAGTGGAGATCCAGACGGAGGGAGCCGATGTGTCCGGAAAGCGCCGCGGGGTTCGCCCGGAAGGCTCGCGATGGAAGAAAGATGCTGAAACTGGTTCTCGCCGCAAGGGGCTTCTCCTGTTCGGACGTATACGTCAGCGTGGAGAGGATCTCGGCGGACGGATGGAACCTGACGAACGCCCTCCAGCCATCGGCGGAGAAATAGTCGCGATAGTCCTCCTTGTTGAGAATCGCGGCGAGGGAGTTCGAAAAGGAATCATAGTACCCGTGGTCGGGAATGTGGTCGACGATCCTGTATGCCTCGGCGCCGAATCCCACAGTCCTGTGACGCCCCGTGTAGTAGGTTCCTCCCAGCGCGTACGTCCCGTGTCTGTCCGAGAATCCGTACGCGAGCCCGGCGTTCAGGGAGAGGGAGTTGGTCACCGAATCGAGCTCCGCCCGCACCCCGGCATGGAATCCCTCGACCCTGTTGAAGGAGAGGTCGGTAAACGACAATATTGTCCCCGTGATTCCCGTGCCCCCCCCGATGGTCATCATCGCACCGCCGGGGCGGAACTGGACATCGAGGCTCTGCGTGGAATCGAGCGTGCGGTAGGCGCGAGATTCCAGCGAGTCAAGGGGGAGGACGATGTTGGCGCTCCAGTACGACGAGTCAAGGCGCACCGCGCTTGAATCGACGACGAGTCTCGGCCTTC
>DATJPH010000381.1:0-2947 GCA_035506475.1 Bacteroidota bacterium
CCATCGTTCTTTCACATACCGTACCCCATAACAAGAGGAGGATCCCCCATGTCCCGCCACCAGGATTCCATCGAACGACGGCATTTCCTCGGCACCCTTCTTGCTTCCGCCTCCGTGGGAGTTGCCGGTCTGGCACTGCCCCTCGAGGCTGGAGCAGCAGAGGAACGAAGATCTCCCGCCCCGGGAGGCTCTGAATTTGAAAAATGGCTGGGGAAGATCAAGGGGAAGCACAGACAGGTGTTCGATTGTCCCGCGCCGAACATGGGGATGCCGCTCGCATGGGCACGCGTGTTTCTTATGACGAACGAATCAGTCGGCGCGCATGAGCGCGACGTCACCGCGGTGATTGTCCTCCGTCATAACGGGATTCCGCTCGGCATGGAAAGCCGTTTGTGGGAGAAATACAAGTTCGGTGAGATGTTCAGCGTCACCGACATGGAATCCAAAGCTCCTCTGACGGCGAATCCCTTCTGGGAGCCGAAGGAAGGTTCGCTCCCGCTCCCCGGAATGGGAATTGACGCCCTGCAGAAAAGCGGTGTGCTCTTCGGGATCTGCGACATGGCGCTTACCGTCTACAGCAAGATGGCCGCGGAGAAGATGAAGATGGAAGCGGCGGACGTGAAGAAAGACTGGGTCTCGGGAATTCTCCCGGGCGTGCAGATCGTCCCCTCGGGCGTTCTGGCGGTCAACCGTACGCAGGAGCACGGTTGCACCTACTGCTTTGCGGGGTAATGGCGCGCGCCCGACGCACCCCTAACGGTGATTTCCTCCGGCGCGCGTCTTATAATAGACCGCGTCGGGGGGGATCCCCGACGCCCGGTAATCGGCGTCCTTCAGCGGGTATGCAGGGCGGGGCATGGAGTTGATGTATGCGGCGATCTGCTGGGCTTCCTCGTCGGTCAGGCTTCCCGGATTGAGGTACGGCATGGCGTACCTGATGAACCCGGCCAGCGTATAAATCCGGGCTGCACCCGCACCGTCGTTCCATGAAGCTTCCCCCCAGAGCGGGCCCGCTTTCTTATCCCCGATCTGTACCCCCTGCCCGTCTTCTCCGTGGCAGGAGCGGCAATTCTCCATGAAGAGAGATTTTCCCCGTTCCCTGTCGAGTCTCTCGACCGGGATCAGGCTGTCGGGATGTATCACGTTGTGTCCCCGCCAGGGGATCTTCTCCTCCGTCCTGATCTCTTCGGAGATCCAGCGGATGTACGCGGCAAGCGCGGCGACTTCAGCCGATCGGGGAACCGGGTAGCGCGATGAGTCCGGCAGGGCCGCTTCGGCGGCCGGTGTGCCGGTCCCGTTTTCGCTCCGCATGAAGCACCCGATAATCCTGTCTTCGAGTGAGAACTGACGGCCTTCCCGTTTGTTGTACTCGGGGAATACGCCGGCCACCCCGACAAGGGGGAGCGCGCGGTCCCTCTGCCCGCCGTTGAGGTGGCAGTTGCCGCAGGAGAGGCCGCTGAAGACGAACCGCGGGGCCTCGGCGGGGGTCCGCATGAACAGACGGAATCCCTGCCGAATCTCTCTGCCGCGCGGCGTTTTCTCGAGGAGCGTGTCCCGGAGAGGGTCCCTGGGGATATCCCAGGCTGTGACCATCGTCGTCGATGCCGGGATGAGTCTGCCGGGAAGAGGACCTGCGTCGTTCTTCTCCTGTGAGTCCTGCTGGCTCCCGCTCAGGATTCCGGCCACGATCAGGGAACTCGCTGTGAATACGCCCGCGGCGTTGAGTATGCTCATTGCGGTCCTTTCATTCTGAAAGTCACGATTCTCCAATGAACACCATGGATACTCGCAGCGTTCCGGAGATATCGCCCGGGGAGTTCACAAAAGCGGTCGAGGCGGGAGAAGCGCTCCAGGTTGTCGACGTCCGTTCCCCCCAGAGGGTCGCCGCAGGCCGCATCCACACCGTTGCCGCCGGGCGGTTCCATAATGTCCCCGGCTCGATCCTTGTGCACGCGCAGAGCCTGGAGACGATCGGGATAGATCCCGCGATCCCTGTCGTTGTCGTCTGCGGTCACGGTAATGACAGCAGGATCGGGGCCGCGATACTGAACCGCCTCGGCGCCAGCGCACGCTCGCTCTCGGGGGGGATGGCCTCCTGGATGAATCTCGCGGTACCCCGTCCGCTCCCCCCTCCTGAGGGTTGCGACCGGCTGGTGCAGTTTGACCGCGTGGGGAAAGGCTCACTCGGCTATCTCCTCGAGAGTGCGGGGGAGGCGATGATCATCGACCCCCCGCGCGATACGGAGCCGTTTTTTAACGCTCTCAAGGAATCCGGGTCACGCCTTGTCGCGGTCGCCGATACGCACGTGCACGCTGATTACATCAGCGGCGCCCCTTCGCTTGCAGGGGAACTCGGCATTCCTTACTACCTTCACCCTTCCGACAACATATTCCCGTACGACGAATCCCCCGGGCGGCTCGATATCAGGCCCGTGAGCGACGGAACCGCCGTACGCCTGGGCCGCGGGGTTCTCACGGTATCCCACACACCCGGCCACTCTCCGGGGAGCATCACATACGTGGTCGGCCGCGCCGCCGCGTTCACAGGGGATTTTCTCTTCGTCGGTTCGGTCGGACGTCCGGATATCGCCGACAGGACCGAAGAGTGGGCGCCGCTTCTCTGGAAGAGCCTGCAGTCCGCGAAGAAGAGCTGGCCTGAGGGGCTCCTTATTTACCCTGCCCACTACAGTGCGGAATCCGAACGTGCGCCCGGGGGGGCCGTCTGCGCATCGTTCGGCGCCCTCCTTTCACGGAACCCGGCGCTCCGCATTGCGGATGAGTCCGGATTTCTCGGATGGATCAGGAAGAGCGGGGCCGCTGTTCCGGCGGCCTACAGGACGATCAAGGCGATCAACGTCGGGCTCATGAAAGCGGACAGACGGGAAGAGGATGAGCTCGAAGCCGGAAAGAACGAATGTGCCCTCGGCCTTCCCCCTTCCGTTTCCTG
>DATJPH010000382.1:0-4896 GCA_035506475.1 Bacteroidota bacterium
CAGGGCGGCCACGGCAAGGGCCACGGCCATGTACGTCTTGCCGGTCCCGGCCGGGCCTATGGCAAAGACGATGTCGTTCTTCCGCACTTCCCGGACGTAGGCGCGGCCCCCGGGCGTCTTGGCCCGGATCATCTGGTTGCGCGTGAAGACGATGAGGGAGTCGAGCTCTTCGCCGCTCATCGCGGAGGCGACGCCGCGCGGAAGCGCCGGCTCGCCGTTGGCGGTCACCAGGTCGACCACCGTGTCGACGTCGTTCGGGGTGAGCGAGCCGTTCCTGGCCAGCAGGAACATCAGCTCCTTGAAGACGCGCTCCAGCTGATCGACCTCCCCGGCGTCCCCCCGCAGCGTGATGGCGTCACCCCTGACGGTCACCGTCGAGTCAAACCGCTTCTCGACGATCTGCAGATTTGCGTCGTTCAGTCCCAGGAGCGCGAGGGCGTCGACTCCTTCGATCCGCAGCTTCTTTTCTGTCACGCGCTCATTCCTCCGTTGGCTTCAAACACACAACCCCCTCCCCTGCGCGAAGCAGGAAAGGGGGTTGCATTCACAAGCGCGCCCGGCTGTGCGGGGAAGCGCACCCATTGTCCGGTTGGGATCCGGTGTTACTTGGCAGCCTTCTTTGCGTAGTAGTGCTTCGCGGCGGCCTTTTCTTCTGCATTCAGCTCGTTCCCCTTCGGGATTTTCAGCTTCTGTCCCTTGTGGATGACGTCGGGATCCTTGATCTCATCGCGGTTCCCCTGCCAGATTTTGGGCCAGAGCCACGCGTTGTCGTAGATGTCCTTTTTCTTGGAGATGTTCCAGAGGCAGTCCCGGTTCTTTGCCCAGGTGCCCACCGTGTACACCTTCACCTGGTTGGCCAGCGTCGCCTGGAGGCTCTTCACCTTGTCGTTCAGCGCGGTGAGGCGGTCCCAGAACTCGGGGATGAGGGAGAGCTTGTTTTCCCAGAGCCCCTTGACAGTCGAGGCGAGCGCATCCACGTCGCCCGAACGCGCGACGAGATCGGCATCGGAAAGGCGGGCGAGTTCATTCGCCTTGTTTTCCGCCGATTCGATGTCGGAGCGGTACGCGGCCGCCTTGGAGGCGTCCGAGCCCACAAGGGCGTAGAGGGCGTCCATGCACTTCTGGTAATCCGCGTCGAGCTGCGTCGACTGCGCGGTCATCGTTGTGACATCGGTGCCGAGCGCCTTCGCCTTCGCGGCAAGGTCGTTCCGCATCGTCGTGTACTTGGTGATTTCCGCCTGCCATTCGTCCTTCGTCATCTTGTCCTGCGCCATACCGGCACTCAGGCAGAAGACGAGAAGCGCGGCAAGCACGACATATACTGATCGCAGTTTCATAGGGTAAGACTCCTTGTCGTTGTTTGCGCGGTTACTTTGCAAGCCGCTGCTTCACGATCGCCTGATCGTCGTTGCATTTCTTGATCTTCGCGTTCTTTTCCGCGATCTGCTTGTCGAGATCGGCCTTCTGCGCTTCCTTGGCCGACACGTCCTTCTGCAGCGTCGAGACCTCTTCTTTCAGGTCGTTCAGCTGCTTCATCTGCGCTTCATCAGGACTCGACGAGCAGCCGACGATAACAACTGAGCCTGCGAAGAGGATAGCCAGCGCACGCGCGGTGACCGTCCTGTTGAATTTGAGCATTGAACCCCTCCTCAGAATGA
Organism: Bacteroidota bacterium; assembly: GCA_035506475.1. Classification (GTDB taxonomy): domain Bacteria; phylum Bacteroidota; class Ignavibacteria; order UBA10030; family UBA6906; genus Fen-1273. The sequence continues at coordinate 1,659 of DATJPH010000382.1, forward strand.
TGGGTGAAAGGGAAAACCGGAGATTCGGCGGAATGAAACTTGGGTTACGATACATAAAAATGTCCTTTTTGTCAATAGATCTTCCGGATGATGTAAAACGCGGAATCCGGCGGCTAAACGAGGTGCCCCCGCTCCGCAAGGCTCACGTAGCCGTTTCCCGCCACGATTATATGATCGTGCAGCGGAATACCGAGGATTTTTCCCGCCGCGACGAGCTGGTGCGTGACGGCGATGTCTTCCCCGCTCGGCTCCGGGTTCCCGCTCGGATGGTTGTGCACGACGAGAACCGCGGCCCCCCGGTTGTCCACCGCCGCCTTGAACACCTCGCGCGGGTGGACGAGGCTTGCGTTAAGCGTGCCGCGCGAGAGCTCGACAGTGGCGATCACGGCGTTCTGCGCATCGAGGACAAGGACCGCGAACACTTCGTGCGGAAGGTCGCGGAGCAGCGGGATCACGAGCCTTGCCGCGTCGTCCGGAGTCCGGAGGGGGGTCCGTTTTCCTCCCGGGGGAGCCTGCAGGCGCCGCCCGATCTCAAATGCCGCCAGGATGCCGAGGGCTTTCGCCTGGCCGATCCCTTCCACGCGCATCAGCTCGAGTGCGTTCCGGCGGGCCAGCCCGGCCAGCGTCATCTCTCCGCTAAGCATCCCCCAGGCGACGTCAAGGGCGGAGGATGTGCCGCACCCGGTGCGGATCAGGAGGGCGAGAAGCTCGGCATCGGAGAGCGTCCCGGCTCCGTAGCGGAGCAGCTTCTCCCGCGGGCGTTCTCCAGCGGGCCACGAGCGCATCGGACCGCGCCCCCTCCGCGGCTCCTCACCGGCCCGTTCCCCCTTCACGACCGCCCCCTTCCTCCCCTCGCGCGGCATTGACCTCCGCAACAGCCCGTATCTCGTCCTGTTCGTACCGGAGGACCGTCAGCGCGCTGTTGACCCTGTCGGAGGAGAGGGTGATCCGGGAATGGATCCCCCGGAACTCGCGGAGCCCCGCAAGGCCCGCCTCGAGCGCCTCGCGCGTGACCGCGCCCCCCCCGATGAGGCGGAGCATCATGTCCGCGGTGTCGTACCCGAAGAGCGTGTTCTTCGTCGGCTTCTTCCTGAACTGCGACTCATAGCCGGCTTCGAACGGCGCGTATCCGCCCCCCGCCGTGTCGACATAGGTATCCGATTCGAAGACGACCCCGTCGGCGTAGCGGCGGTTGGCGTTCAGCTCGGCGAAACTGTTCCACTCGCCGGAGCCGAGGACCTGCGTCTGGAAATGAAAATAGACGATCTGGGAGGAGACGATGCCGATCTCGTCGGCTCCGCTGATCGGCGCATAGATGGCGTCGACCGTCTCCACGGGATATTCGAGGCTGTCGACCCTTGATTCGTCGTACACAACGGGGATCTCCATCGAATCCAGGAGCGCCCGCGCCCGCGGCCCCAGGAGCTGCCGGGCGCTGATGACGCTCGACTTATTCATCAGGGAGTCGATCCTCTTGAGCGGGACGCCGAGGTCGGCGTATTTCATGAGCGTGGACGGCTTCACCTTTCCGGTAAACGAGAGCTTCGCGTCGGCCCCCTCGAGCATGCCGGCGCGCCGGATGGCGGCAAGCTGCGGCTTCAGGTCCGACGTCCCGCGCTGGTACCACTGGACGTCGAGGAGACGGGCGCCGAGCCGCGACGCCTCGCGGATGAACGCCTCGGCAAGAAACCTGGCATAGGTGTCGGACGGGGCGAGCACCGCGAGCGTCCGGAATCCCCGCTGCTGCACCGCGTAGCGTGCCATGGCGCGTCCCCGCGTGTCGTAGTCGGGGTTCGCCTGGAAGACGTACCTCCCCGTGGCGGCGATGCCGTTGGCGTTTGCCGTCGGCGTCACAAGCGGGATTCCCCGCGCATTGGCCACGGCGGCTGCCGAGGTCACTTCCGGCGAAAAGACCGGGCCCAGGATGCCGATGACAGCAGAGTCCCCGGCCAACTCGCGGGCACCGGCGGCGGCCACCGAGGGGTCCCGTTCGGTATCCCGCGTCTCCAGCGTCACGTTGATCCGGCGGCCCGGCTCGCGTGAGAATTTCTCCAGGGCGAACTGGACCCCCTCGTTGACTTCGGTCCCGACCTCCCGGGCCTGCGACGCTTCCCCTTTCTTCATCAGCGGCAGGAGGATCCCCAGCTTCACGTTGCTCCGCGCGGTGATACGGGCCCGGAGGTCCGCACACTTCTCCGCAAACGGGTTCCCCGGGTAGCGCCCTGCGAGAGAATCGAGCGCGACGGCGGCCCCGAGCGCGTTGCCGAGCGAGGCTTCCTTCTGCGCGACCTTCAACCAGAGGTAGGCGCGCTCGGGCGCACTGGGTGCGGCCGAGAGTAAGCGCCTCAGGGGGGCGGGTCCGAGTCTCGTGTCGATCGTGGAGTCCATCGCCGCCTCGATCTGCCGGCCGAGCCGGGGGGGAGACCGCGGGGTCTGGGCCCTGTAGGCCGAGAGGAGCATCTCCATGGCCTCCTCGGGACGCTCGATCCTCGCGTAGATGCGTCCGAGCGTGAGCTCGGCATCGGGAACGTAGCTGCTCGAGGGGAACCGGGAGAGAAACGTCTTGAGCGTCGTCGCCGCATCGAGGTTCTCCCCCAGGCGGTAGAGCGCCTTCCCCTTCATGACGTACGCACCGGTGATCCTGTGCCCGGAGGGGAATTCCGCGATACACCTGCTGAACCCGACGGCGGCCTGCCGGTAGAGCCCGGAGTCGTAGCGCGCCACCGCCTGGCGGAAGAGCGACTCGTTGTTTTCCGAGTATTCCAGGTGAACCTGGCCCTGTGCCCGGACAGCCAGGGCAAGGAGCACGGCGCAAGCGGCCGCCAAGCGTGTCGAGTGGGTCATGGAAGAGAATCTCTCCTGTGGCAGTAGTAATGACGCCGGGTTGCGGGCCGCCGCGCGCGGCGGCCCGTTCAATAATCTCTGCGGAGCGTCGCCAGACCGATCCCCGTGGAGACGGCGAAGACAATGCCCGTCAGAATCCCCACGGCGATGATGGGGATCAGGAGCCACCCCGGGGAGGTCGTCCCCCGGATGATCAGTATCTCGAAATACCTGTTCAGGGGGACGACAAGCACCGCCACGACGGCGCCGAGGTAGACCATGCCGCCCAGGAAGGTCAGGGAAGCGCCCTGCGACGACGCAATGCGTATAGGGTTCTTCTCGCGGAACGTCGCGAAATACGCCCCCGCCCCCAGGTTCAGGGAGGTGAGCCCCACGGCGACGAACACGGTGCAGA
>DATJPH010000383.1:0-3568 GCA_035506475.1 Bacteroidota bacterium
CCCGGTCAGTTTCCCGAACCCCTGGTTCCGCTTCTCCATCCGGGTAATAATGTTGATCGTCTTGACCGCCTGGCCGTCGTCAAACCCGGTGAACTCGGCCTGGTCGCTCATCTTGTCGAAGACCTGTATCTTCTCGATCGCGTCGGCGGGGAGGTTCCGGATGGCGAGCGTGGGGTCGTTTCCGAAAAACGGCCTCCCGTCGACGAGTATCTGCTGGACCTGTTCACCGTGCGCGGTGACGTTGCCGCTGTTGTCGACGGTGATCCCCGGCATTTTGGCCAGGAGTTCCTCGGTGGTCGCGTCAGGGTTCGTCTTGAACGCCCGGGCGTTGAATTCCGTCGTATCCGCTTTCTGGATCGCCGGGGGCGGGTCCCGCTGCACGACGATCTCCCTGAGCGGTATGAGCCTGAGCGTCAGGGGGATGTCCCCCAGGCTGATCGAGGGCTGAGCGGCGTTGACGGCCTGTGCAAAGGGGGCGTATCCCACGCTCGTTGCCTCGAGCCTGTATGCATGGTAGGGGAGGTTGATGAACGAGAACACGCCGGAAGGGTCGGTCGTCGCGATATATGTCTCGGTGGTGTCGCGCTCGTTTGTCAGCCTGACGTGTACCCATTTCAGCGGGGTCTTCTTCTGAGCGTCCACGACACGGCCGCCCAGTCTCGCAGTCTGTGTCAGGGCTGCGGCCGGGATGAGGAGAAGTATGAGTGCCGGGCGGAGTGCGCGCATGCGGGGGCGCTGCGATTGTGGCGGTTTACACGCATCTTAGACATTCGCGGTTCCCGGAAGTTTAGTCCGGAGGGGGGGAAGAGTTGTTAAACTTCCTTCCGCCGCACGGGGTCTAAGGGTGCGATCTTAGGTCTGCCATTCCCACCAGAGAGAAAGGGTTGCCACAATGAAATTCTCCGTTGCCGTGCTGACGCTGGCATTGCTCGTCCTGGGAGTCTCGCTCAACCTCGCCGATGCCCAGGGGCGGATGCGGATGACCGCCGAGCAGCGCGCGGCCAGGTTGAAGGACTCGCTCGCGCTGAGCGACGAACAGGTTGCGAAACTGCTCCCCATATTCCAGGAGAGCGACAGGCTCCGTGCCGACGCCTTCTCCTCCGCCGGCGACGACCGGGACGCACGGATGGCGGCAATGCGGAAGATCGGGGACGAGACCGACGCCAGGATCGATTCAATCCTGACCGGCACGCAGAAGGCGAAGTACGACGAGATGAAAAAGAACAGGATGCAGGGTTTTCAACGGAGATCGGGGGGGAATTAAGCGGACCGCGGCGGGTTTGATTTTGTCGGATTGCCGGGTATATTCACATTACCCGGCAATTCTGCTGACGGACTTCCCGCACGCTCCGATGACTCTCCAGAGATCCGCACTTCTTCTTCTTGCTCTCTTTTCCATGGGCGCCTCGCACCCCCGTATCGAACGCGTCATCAATTCCGGATGGCGCTTCACCCGCCAGGACGTGCCCGGCGGGGCCTCCGGGGTGTGCAGCGAAAAGGGATGGGAACAGGTTGCGCTCCCGCACACGTGGAACGCCCTTGACGGCCAGGACGGCGGGAACAACTACTACAGGGGGACCGGCTGGTACCGGAAGCACCTGGATATCCCCCTGTCGTACAGGGGGAAGAGCCTGTTCCTGAAGTTTGACGGCGCCTCCTCCGTCGCCCGCGTCTTCGTCAACGGCCGTCCGGCGGGAGAACACCGGGGAGCCTTCGGGGCATTCTGTCTTGATATCTCCCCCCTTGTGAAGCCGGGGGGTCGCAACCTCATCGCGGTGCAGGTAAGCAATGCGCCCGATCCGGACATTCCCCCGCTGCGGGGAGACTTCACCGTGTTCGGGGGGATATACCGGAGCGTCCGCCTCATTGTCCTTGATCGGTTCTCGGTCTCTCCCTGTGACGATGCGTCCCCCGGCGTGGAGATCCGCCAGGAGCATGCCGATTCCTCCTCGGCAGGGGCGTCCGTGACGGTGACGGTCCGGAACGGGACCGGCGCAAGGAAGCACGGTATACTCCGGTGCGCCGTGAGAGACGCCCGCGGACGGAGCGTGAAGAGTGTCGCATCAGCGCTGGATGTCCCTCCCGGTTCCCAGTCCGTAACGCTCCCCGGAATTGTGATCGAACGGCCTCATCTCTGGCAGGGGAGAGACGACCCGTACCTCTATTCGGTGGAGGTCTCGCTCCTGGAAGGGGGAGCCGTGAGAGACCGCGTTGTCCAGGCGGCCGGGTTCCGCTCATTCCGGGTCGACCCTGAGAAGGGGTTTGTTCTCAACGGAAGACCCTACCCGCTTCACGGTGTCAACCGCCACCAGGACAGGGAGGGGATGGGGTGGGCGATCGGCATGAAGGAACAGGAGGAGGACTTCAGCCTCATCCGGGACCTCGGATGCACGGCGGTCCGCCTTGCGCATTACCAGCACGCGCAGGAATTCTACGACCTTTGTGACCGCGGAGGGATCGTTGTCTGGGCGGAGCTTGCGCTGGTGGACGAAATCCACACGTCGGCCCGCTTTGCCGCGAGCTGCCGCGACCAGCTTCGCGAGCTCATCAGGCAGAGTTTCAATCACCCCTCTATTATGTTCTGGAGTCTCTCCAACGAGCTCATTCCGGACAGGGACCCCAGATCGTACACGGACCTCATTACGGAGCTCAACACACTGGCAAAGCGCCTCGACCCGACGAGGCTCACGACGCTCGCGAGCCGGGGCAACTACGACTGGTCGGTCGGCATCAACATGATCACCGACGTCGTGGGATACAATCTGTACAAGGGGTGGTACGAAAAGATGCCGGGGGACTTCGGCCCGTTCGTCGATTCGCTCCACGCCCGCCTCCCGGGGCGTCCCTTCTGCATAAGCGAATACGGGGCGGGAGCCGGGACCGGCCAGCATGAATTCCCCCCGCGCAAACCCGATCCGGGCGGCCGGTGGCATCCCGAGGAGTGGCAGTCAGCAGTCCACGAGTCGACCTGGAACGCGGTCGCGGAGCGCCGCTGGATCTGGGGGTCGTTTGTCTGGAACATGTTCGATTTCGCCTCCGACGGCCGTGCGGAAGGAGAGTTCCCGGGGAGAAATGACAAGGGGCTCGTGACATACGACAGGAAGGTGAAGAAAGACGCGTTCTACTGGTACCGGTCCCACTGGAACCCTTCCCCGATGGTCTATATAACAGAGAGACGGTTCAGCCCGAGGCCTCCAGGCCGGGCGGAAATCAGGGTCTACTCGAACTGCGACAGCGTCATGCTTGTTGTCAACGGCGTCCCCGCCGGGACGCGTGCGTGCGCCGGGAACGTCGCCGCGTGGCAGGACGTGGAACTCCGTGTGGGGAACAACCGGCTTGAAGCTTCGACAGCAGGGAGCCGGGTGCGCGACTCCTGTACCGTCGTGTGCCGGCCGTGACGGGGGTCCCGGGAGCTCTCCTGCGGGAACCCTGTTGCATCGAGATCGTTTCCTTGGTACATTACAGCCTCATGCTGATTCGGGGTTCACTATCCGGTTCCTTCTCAGAAAACGCCGCTTGACACATCCCCGGGGACTGGTCGTGACATGGGCGCTCCTGTGCGTGTACC
>DATJPH010000384.1:0-12489 GCA_035506475.1 Bacteroidota bacterium
CGCGCCCGGGCGACGGCGTCGGCGGCGGCTTCGAACATCTGCGGGAAATCGCACCCGTCGACATGGTAGCGGTTGAGGCCACCGTATCCCCTGACCATCCCCGAGACCGATTCGCCGGCCAGCTGGTCCCTGACCGGGACGGAAATCGCATACCTGTTGTTCTGGATGACGAAGATGACGGGGAACTTCCCCCTGGCGGCCCAGTTGACAGCCTCGTGGAACTCCCCTTCGCTCGTGGAGCCCTCACCGCTCGAGACGTAGACGACTTCATCCGTCCCGTCCTTCACGGCCCCCATCGCCGTCCCCACGGCCTCGAGATACTGCGTCCCCGTCGGGCTCGACTGCGAGACGATCCTCCATTTCTTGTGCCCGTAGTGGAAGGGCATGGCGAACCCCTGGCTGCTCGGCCCCCCCTTGCGGTGCAGGGCCTCGAGCATGATCTCTTCGATCGTGTAGCCGAACTGGAGCGAGAAACCGAGGTCGCGGTAATACGGGTAGGCCCAGTCATGACCGGGACGCATGGCCATCGCCGTCGCGACCTGCGCCACCTCATGCCCGGAACAGCCGATATGGAAGAACACCTTCCCCTGACGGAGAAGAACGAGAATCTTCGCATCGATCAGACGGGCGGAGAGCGCGTTTGTGTACGCGCCGATGACCTGGTGGGAGGGGAGGCGCGAGAGAGCCTCCGCGGAGGAACTCACCGTGTGTATCGTGTCCTGACCTTTCGGCCGAGTCTCTGTTCTGGTCGGCAACGATCGTCTCCCGCAGCTATGGTGTCAATGAAACGGATTCAGATGTTGATTGCCTCGCCGTACGCGGCGGCGGCCGCTTCCATGACCGCTTCGCTCAGCGTGGGGTGCGCGTGGACCGTCCGGAAAAGCCCTTCCCCCGTGATCTCCATTCTCCTTGCCAGCGCGAGCTCGGGGATCAATTCCGTCGCTTCCGACCCCATGATGTGGGCGCCGAGGAGCTCTCCGTACTTCGCGTCGAAGATGAGCTTTACCATCCCCTCCCCCTCGCCGATGGCGACGGCCTTCCCGAGGGGGCGGAAGGGGAAGCGGCCGATCCGCAGCTCATGGCCGGCGGCCTTTGCCTTCTCCTCCGTCAGCCCGACGCTGGCGATCTGGGGCTGGCAGTAGGTGCATCCCGGTATGGAGGTATAGTCCAGGGGCGCGGGATTCTTCCCCGCGATCGCTTCGACGCAGTGAATCCCCTCGGCGGAGGCGACATGCGCAAGCCAGGGGGGGCCGATCACATCGCCGACCGCATAGACGCCCGGCACGTTCGTCCTGTAGTCGGCGTCGACACTGATGCTCCCCCTGACAAGATCCACGCGTGCGGCCTCCAGGCCGAGGTCTTCCACGTTGGCCTGCACGCCGGTCGCCATCAGCGCGACATCCCCCGCGATCTCCCTCGTCGAGCCGTCGGCGGAGCGCACGGTCACCGTCACGTCGCGGGAGGAAGGACGGACCGCCTCGACTTTCGTTTCAGTCAGTATCTCGATCCCCTGCTTTTTCAGGCTCGATTCGAGCTGCCGGGTCAGCTCCCTGTCCTCGACCGGGAGTATGCCCGGGAGCATCTCGATGAGCGTGACCTTCGTCCTGAGCGTGTTGTAGAACCAGGCGAACTCCACGCCGATCGCCCCCGCGCCGATGATGACCATGGATTTCGGCTGCCCGGAGAGCGACATCGCTTCGGTGCTCGTGATCACCCGGGTCCTGTCGATCGTCACGCCGGGAAGTGTCCGGGGCCTCGCCCCGGTGGCCAGGATGACATGGTCCGCGCGCACCGTGCGGCCCCTCCCCTCCGCGCCCGCAACCTCCACAATGCCGGCGCCCGCGAGCTTCGCGTTCCCCGGTATGACGTCGATCGCGTTCTTCTTCATCAGGTACTCGACCCCCTTGACGATCCTGTCCGATACGGTCCTGCTCCGTTTGATCATCTTTGCGAAGTCAAACTGCAGGTTGTCGTACGTAATCCCCCATTCTTCCCCCCTGCGAAACGACTGGAGGACCTCCGCATTTTTGAGGAGCGCCTTCGTGGGGATACACCCCCAGTTCAGGCAGATCCCCCCCACGCGCTCTCTCTCGACAACGGCCGTCCGCATACCGAGCTGCGCCCCCCTGATCGCCGCCGTATACCCGCCGGGGCCCCCGCCGATGACGAGGAGTTGATAGTGTGGATCGGCCATGCGTTCCTCCATGGGGACAACAAAAAAGGGAACGACTATTCCCTTCGTGCTCGCTGCGGTGGATTCAGGACAGCGTAGACAAAAATATAGAAAACACCCCTCTGAAAGTCAATCCGCGCATTTTGCGTTGATTTTCCATTTCGATTTCGGTATACTTATCGAAAATTCCCCAGGGACGATGGCCGCTCAGGATGAAGCGAACGAGAAGCAGGTCACGACCAACCGGAAGGCCAGACACGAATACGCTGTCCTGGACACTTACGAGACGGGGATCGTGCTCACGGGCACGGAAGTGAAGTCGCTCCGGCAGGGGAACGCAAACCTGGCCGACAGCTACGCGCTCCTCAAGGACGGGGAAGTCTGGCTCTTCGGCATGCACGTCAGTCCGTACGCTCACGGCAGCTACAGCAACGTCGACCCTCTCCGCCGCAGGAAGCTCCTCCTCCACAAGAAGGAAATCCGCAAGATCGCCTCACGGCTGCGGGAAAAGGGGCTTACACTGATACCGCTGAAACTGTACTTTGCACACGGGCTTGCCAAGGTGCAGCTCGGGGTGTGCAGGGGGAAGAGGGAATACGACAAGAGGCAGGACATCGCCAAACGCGATGCAGAACGTGCCATCCGCAGACATCTAGCAAGGTAGACTCCGACTTTGTTCCCACCGCTGAACGAACAGCTCGACATCATCACGCGCGGCACCTCTGAAATCATCCGTGTGGAAGACCTCGAACGCAAGATCAGCGCCTCCATCCGGTCCAACACACCGCTCAAGATCAAGCTCGGATGCGACCCGAGCAGGCCGGACCTCCACCTTGGGCATTCGGTCGTCCTGCGCAAGCTCCGCCAGTTCCAGGACCTGGGGCACGAGGCGATACTCATCGTCGGAGATTTCACCGGGATGATCGGCGATCCGTCCGGCAGGAACAAGACCCGGCCCCCCCTTTCGCTCGAGGAGACCCGGGCAAACGGACAGAGCTACTTCGCCCAGGCGGCGCGGATACTCTCTTCGGCGAAGGTCCGCATGCTCTACAATTCCGAGTGGCTCGGCGCCATGAGCTTCGCCGACGTGATCGGGCTTGCAAGCAAGTACACGGTGGCCCGCATGCTCGAGCGGGATGATTTCGAACGCAGGTACGGGGCGGGGGAACCGATCAGCATGCACGAGTTCCTCTACCCGCTTGCGCAGGCGATGGACTCGGTGGCCACCCGCTCCGACGTTGAACTGGGGGGGACCGACCAGAAGTTCAATCTTCTCGTCGGACGCGACATTCAGCGGGAGTACGGCATCGATCCCCAGGTCACGATCACGATGCCGATCCTCGCAGGGACCGACGGCGTGGAAAAGATGAGCAAATCGCTCGACAACTATATCGGGCTCAGCGAACCCCCGCGCGAGATCTTCGGCAAGTCGATGCGGATCCCGGACGCGCTCATTCTCGATTACTTCATCCTGGCGACCGACATCGGGGCACCGGAGATCGCGTCCATCCGGACGGAGCTCGCAGACCCCGCGACGAACCCGAGCACGGTGAAGCGGAAGCTGGCCAGGACGCTCGTCACGATGTATCACTCGGCGGGCGATGCGGCCGCGGCGGAATCCGAATTCAACCGGATGTTCCGTCAAAAGGAATCCCCCGAGACTGTCGAGGAGGCTGCGCTCGCCGCCCCGGAAGGACGGCTGGGAATCATCCAGATCCTCGTGGAAGCCGGCCTTGTCCCCTCGAGGAATGAAGCCCGCCGGATGGTCGAGCAGGGAGCGGTCAGCGTCGAAGGGACGAAGATCACGGACCCGAACGCCGTCGTCGACATCGCGGCCGGGGTCGTGGTGCGCGTCGGCAAGAGAGGGTTTCGCCGGGTTCGTCCGGCGTGAGAGTGTCATAATCCACTACTACACACTACAGTCAAGAGGGAGATGAGCAATTGTACGTACCGGGGAAAATGTTCTTCACAAAAGGGGTAGGCCGCCACAAGGACTACCTGCAGTCGTTCGAGCTCGCTCTCCGCGACGCCAAGATCGAGAAGTGCAACCTGGTGACCGTCTCCAGCATCTATCCCCCCGGCTGTAAGCGGATACCGACCGAAGAAGGGCTGAAGATGCTTCAGCCCGGCCAGATCACGTTCTGCGTGATGGCACGCAACGCGACAAACGAACCGAACAGGCTCGTCGCCGCTTCCATAGGCGTGGCCACCCCCTCGGACACGTCGCAGTACGGTTATCTTTCCGAGCACCACCCGTACGGCGAGACTGACGAGAAGGCAGGGGACTACGCGGAGGACCTGGCCGCCACGATGCTCGCGACGACACTGGGCGTGGAATTCGATTCCGGGATCGCCTGGGATGAGCGGGAGAAGCTTTACAAAATGAGCGGGAAGATCGTCAAGACATTCAACGTCACGCAATCGGCCGAAGGGCACAAGGACGGGATCTGGACCACCGTCGTCGCGTGTGCCATACTTCTCCCCTGACCTGCGGCCGGCGGGGGGAGTGCGGGCATGGTCCTTCCCCTTAGTTCAGCGCCAGCCTGAAGTCGTCGTAGAAGTCCATCACCGCATCGACGTACTTGAGCGTCTGACCGGCATTGCCGAACCACCCCGACCTGGGCCTGTCCTGTCCCCAGACGCTCCTGTGAAGCGTATAGAACCGCTTTGAAAGGAGCGGCAGCGCGTCTCTCACCGACCGCCATTCGGTCGGCTTCTCATGGAGGTACGTCGCCAGCTCCTGGGCATCGTAGACCCGGGAGAGGCCGGCATTATATGCCGCAAGCGTCAGCTTGAGCCTGTCAGCCTCCCCGGCCCCCTCAAAGAGGTCATACAGCTTCCTGAAATAGAATATCCCCGCCTGGATGTTGTACTCCGGATGAGAAAGGTCGTCCAGATCGAGCTTTCTCGCCATCTCTTCACCGGTCACAGGCATGAGCTGCATGAGGCCTTCAGCACCCCTGGTGCTCTCTGCGACGCGCGAAAACCTCGATTCCTGCTTCATAATCGCCAGGATGAGCCTCCAGTCGAAGCCATACCGCTCGGAGTAGCGCTTGATCGTGGGTCCGTATGTCCGTATGCACCGCTCGGTCGGGGGGTCGATCAAACCGGCATCGTCGGACGTTGAATCCGGCGCCGAACCGATCTCTTCCCTTACCGGCGCACCAGCATCGGCTTTTCTGGCAATGTCTTCACTGAGCGGTGTACACCCGTACAGGAGTGCCAGCACGAAGGGAAACACTATCAGGACGGTTTTCTTCATTAATTCCTGCTGATTGTGATGATGTATGGAATCGGGATATTATGTTACCTTAAACGATCCAAACCGGTAACTAGTTTCATCAAGAAATCTGTGACGGGGAGCAACTGCTGACAGATGAACAGGATAGACGCGAACTGCAATAAATCGGTACAAAGCTAACCGGAATCATCATGAGAGTCAAGGAGTTTTCTCCCTTCGTGCTTGCGCTCACAAAAAAAAGGGCCGGTTTTTCGACCGGCCCTGTCCAGTTTTCGCCGTAAGACGTTGATTTATTTAAGGTAACGGCGTTCGATGTCGTTCATTTTTTCCACGCGACCTTTGTGTCTCCCCCCTGCAAACCACGATTCGAGCCAAATTCTTAGTATTTCTTTGCACACTTCGCTCCCGACGACCCGGCTCCCCAGCGTGAGGACGTTGGCGTCGTTGTGTTCCCTGGAGTTTCTTGCAACGAACTCGTTGTGGCAGCAGGCCGCCCGGACGCCCGGGACCTTGTTTGCCACGATGCAGGAGCCGATCCCGGCTCCGTCTATAGCCACTCCGCGCCACGCTTCCCCTGTTGCAACCGCGCGGGCGACGGCATAGGCGTAGTCCGGGTAGTCGCAGGGTTCTTCGCTGGAGGTTCCCAGATCGATAGTCCGGTACCCCAGGGACTCGGCGTGCTTGATGAGCGCCCCCTTGAGCTGGAAACCGCCGTGGTCGGACCCGAACGCCACGGTCCTGTCCCCCCCGGGAGGCGGCTGTGCCGGTCCCCGGGGTGACGGTGCCTGATCCGGACGAGATACGGTTATGTCCCTTGTGACAATGCCGATCCCCGCCGATGCGGCAATCTCCGCGGCCAGGGGGGTTACCAGAGTCCCCGGATCGATTTCGAGCGCCTTTTTCCCCCCGGCGATCGCCGCCCGAACCTCTTTTTCGGTCAGAAGGCCACGACCTTTCGGCGTCATTGCGGGTGCATCCCGAGTTCGAGAATCTGCAGTATCACGTGCCCTGTCCCCTGGGGTATCAGTCCGAGCTGCTTTGCGGCACCGAGCGAGAGGTCGATCAGCCGGTCGTCCTTGAAGGGACCCCTGTCGTTGATCCGGACGACAACCGACTTCCCCGTGTCGATGTCGGTCACCCTGACTCTTGTCCCGAACGGCAGCGTCCGGTGGGCGGCGGTCATGTCGTTCATATTGTACACCTCGCCGCTGGCGGTCTTCCTCCCGTTGAATTCGTCCGCGTAATACGAGGCGACCCCCTCAAGCCGCGCAGGGCCGGCCGGCTCCCCCACCGATGGTTCAGGCCACGCCCTTGAGGTGAACCGCGGAGACCCTGCCCCGCAACCCGCAAGGAGGAGGAGCGCCGGTAGGACGAGCACGCAAAGGGAGCGGAGTGAAGCCATCGGTCAGAGATATTCGTTCATCTGCTTCCGTTTCAGGTAGTCCGAAATCTCCTTCACGTCCTGGGACCGCCCCCTCCTGCATATGAGCAGGGCGTCCTCCGTGTTGACGATGATGAGGTCCTCGACCCCCACTGTCGCGACCACCTTGTCCGGCGAATAGATATAGGAGTTCTTCGTGTCTTTCTGTATCACCTTCCCCGTTATCGAGTTCCCGCTGTCGTCCTTCCCGGAAACCCTGAACACCTCGTCCCAGGACCCGAGGTCGTTCCAGCCGAACGAGCCGGGGATCACATAGACGCTCGCCGCCTTTTCCATGACCCCGTAGTCGATCGATATGCCGCGTATCATCCCGTACGCCGTTTCGAGTGTCTGCTGGTAGTGGGGGCCGCCGATCGCAGCATCGATCTTCTGGAGCTCGGCGTACATATCGGGGAGGCATATCTGGATCTGCTGGAGGATGGCGTCAACGCGCCAGACGAACATGCCGCTGTTCCAGAGAAAGTCCCCGCTCTTCAGGAACCGCTCCGCGGTCTGAAGGTTCGGTTTCTCGGCGAACGTCTTGACCTTCATCACTCCCCGGTCGCGGTACGGGTTCTCCGCACCGTCGTCGTTGACGAACTGGATGTACCCGTACCCCGTCTCGGGGTGCGTCGGCGTTATACCGATCGTCAGGAGACTTGACGACTCGGCCGCCGTGTCGACCGCGAGGTTGAGCGCGCGGTGGAACTCCTCTTCGTTGCGGATGATATGGTCGGCCGGGAGGGCAACCATGACCGCGTCGGGATGCGTCCTCCTGACGTGGAGCGCGGCCAGGCCGATGCACGGCGCGGTGTTCCTCCCCACCGGCTCCACGATAATGTTCTCCTCGGGGATATGGGGAAGCTGCTTCATGACAAGCGACTTCTGCAGCCTGTTCGTCACAACAAACGTGTCCCGCGGGGCGACGATCGGCTCCAGGCGCCTGACGGTCCCCTGGATCATCGTCTCTTTGCCGAAGATCGGCAGGAGATGCTTCGGAAACTTCTCCCGGCTCCGGGGCCAGAAGCGGGTCCCGACACCTCCGGCCATGATCACTCCGCACGTTTTTGCCATTGTCCCCGCCCTGTTATTCGAGAAGTGTTTCCGGGTTCTGCAGCATGTCGATCGTCTGGATGAGGGCCCCGTAGTCTTCCGTCCCCAGGCTCTCCAGCAGCCCCTGCAGGGACTGGCTTGCGTTGTCAATAAGGTGGGCCACGCGGACGTCGTCGAAGAGGTCCCGCTCTATGACGTAGCGGAGGAACAGGGAGAATGTCGCGGCAAACTGGGCGAGTGTCTCGTTCCCCGAAGCCGACGAGACCTGGTGGAGCCGTCCGGCGTGAGAGAGCGCGGAGTCGACAAGCCCCTCGCGCATCCCCTGGAACCGCTCCCCTTCGAACGCCGAGCGTTTGAGCTCGTCGAGCGCGGTGTTGAAATGGTGCAGCGCCTCGAAGACCTCCCCGGTGAGCACGTTCCCCCCGGGCTGACGCGCCGGCGGAGGATCCTGCGTGCCCCCCGCGGCGGACGTCATCAGGAGCGAGTGCAGTTCCTCGACCTGGTAGTCGATGAGCACGTCACGACGGGCGCCGGTCCCCGCCGAGCGGGCCCGTTTTGCATACCACATGAGCCTGAGGGCGATCGCGTCCCATCCCTGGAGGGAATAGAGACGTTCCAGCGCCAGATCGAGATCGGCGGACGAAGAGAGCCGCTCGGACACCTTCCCTATCATCTCCCCCTGCACGCGGTGCCCTTCCTCGATAAGCCGCTGCTGGAGCCTCCTGAGGAGCAGGACTGTGTCGTTATCCATGGGATTCACTGAATGGGGGCCGGGAGCGTCCGGAGAAAAATATAGCCCAAGGTCCGGGGAAAGTCAACGGAGCGGAAACCGTGTCCGGGCTCAGCGGCGTCCGGCCAGGCGCAGCCTGTTCAGGGCACGGGCCAGTGCGGCCTCCGCGCGCAGCACGTCGAGCGAGGGATCGTGGGATTTGAGTCTTCCCGCGGCACGGTCGCGCGCCGCCCTGGCACGCTCGACATCGATGTCTTCCGGGCGCTCCGCACTCTCGACAAGGACAACGACCTTGTTGTCCCGCACCTCGAGATACCCGCCGCCCGTCGCATAGACGGTATCCGCTCCCACGGTGTCTTTCACTTTCAGCGGCCCTGCCTCGAGCGACGAGAGGAGCGGCGCATGGTTGAAGAGGACCTGGAAGCCCCCGAGCGCACCGGGGGCGCTGACGCTCGTCGCTTCTCCATCGAACACGACGCGGTTCGGCGCGATGATCTCCAGCAGAAAAGACCGTTCGTACATTGTCGTCTATGCCGCCTGAAGTTGTTTCGCCTTCTCCACGGCTTCCTCGATCGCCCCGACCATCGAGAACGCCGCCTCGGGAAGATCGTCGTGTTCCCCGTTGATGATCTCCTTGAAACTCCTGATCGTATCCTCGAGTTTCACGTATTTCCCGGGGAGGCCCGTGAATTCTTCCGCAACGTGGAACGGCTGCGAAAGGAACTTCTGTATCTTGCGCGCGCGGGCAACGGTGACCTTGTCTTCGTCGGAAAGCTCGTCCATCCCCAGGATGCTGATGATATCCTGAAGGTCCTTGTAGGTCTGCAGGATCTCCTTGACCTTCTTGGCCACCTCGTAGTGCTCCGCGCCGACGATCCCCGGCTCGAGTATCCGGGAGGTGGAGTCCAGAGGGTCCACCGCAGGGTAGATTCCCTGTTCCACGATCGCCCGGCTCAAGACCGTCGTCGCATCCAGGTGCGAGAAGACGGCGGCGGGGGCGGGGTCTGTCAGGTCGTCCGCGGGGACGTAGATCGCCTGGACCGACGTGATGGACCCTTTCTTCGTCGACGTGATCCGCTCCTGGAGCTCGCCCATTTCCGAACCGAGCGTCGGCTGGTAGCCGACGGCCGAGGGCATCCGGCCCAGGAGCGCAGAGACTTCAGAGCCGGCCTGGACAAACCGGAATATGTTGTCGATAAACAGGAGGACGTCGCGCCCCTCCTCATCCCGGAAATACTCGGCAATCGTCAGGGCGGTCAGCCCGACACGGGCGCGGGCCCCGGGAGGCTCGTTCATCTGCCCGAAGACGAGCGCGGTCTTGTCGATCACGCCGGTTCCCTTCATTTCGAGCCAGAGATCGTTCCCCTCGCGCGTCCGCTCCCCCACGCCGCCGAAGACCGAAAGGCCGCCGTGCTGCTTGGCAATGTTGTGTATGAGCTCCTGGATAATGACGGTTTTCCCGACGCCGGCGCCCCCGAAGAGGCCGGTCTTCCCCCCCTTGGAATACGGCTCAAGGAGATCGATCACTTTGATGCCGGTCTCGAACATCTCTTTTTTCGTGGAGAGCTGCTCAAAGGCGGGCGCGGGCCTGTGGATCGCATATCGTTTCTCGGACTTGATTTCCCCGAGCCCGTCGATCCCCTCCCCGGTCACGCTTATCAGGCGGCCGAGCGTTGCGGGGCCCACAGGGACGGTGATCGGACCGTCCGTATCGATGCATTTCATCCCGCGAACGAGGCCGTCCGTGGAGTCCATGGCTATCGTGCGCACGCGGTTGTCGCCGAGGTGCTGCTGAACCTCGACGATCAGGTCTTCCTTTTCTCCCTGCGATGTCGTGCGGGGAATCTTGATGGAGTTGAGGATTTCCGGGAGTGCGCCGTCGGAGAACTCGATGTCAACGACAGGACCGATAACCTGGACGATCTTGCCTTCCTTCATTAGGGACCTTTCCGATGCATTGCGGATGGACGTTGCTTGTCCGCCGGCACGGACCGGCGGAGGGCTGGATCAAATTTGCCGAGAAAAGTAACGAAAAGAGGGGTAAGAATCAAGGATTCCCGCGGCGCGAGGCGATGACGGCATCCACGATGACCTTTCCGTGCAGCCTCCCGTTTTCCACGAATATCTTGTTGTTGAATTTCCCGGCGACAGCGGAGCCCGCCACGTAGAGACCGGGGACGTTCGTCTCCAGCGTCGAAGGATCATGACGCGGGGCGAGCGTCTCCGGGTCGATGTCGATGCCGAATCCCCGCAACCCGTCGACATCGGGGCGAAATCCCGCCAGTATGAAAACAAACCGCGCGGGGACGCGCACGTTCCCGGCCGGAGTGTCGAGTTCGACCCCCCCGGGAAGAATCTCCCTGACAGTCGATCTGAATGAAGCCTGTATCTCCCCGGCTTTGATCCTGTTTTCCATGTCCGGGAGTATCCAGTATTTCACCCCATCGCTCAGCCGTTCGCCCCGGTGGACGAGCCGGACCCTCGCGCCGTGCCTGTAGAGATCGAGCGCCGCTTCAACCGCCGAATTCCTCCCGCCGACGACGACGACATCCGTGTCAAAGTACTTGAACGGTTCGTCGTAGTAGTGAAACACGTGCGGGAGGTCCTCTCCCTGCACCCCCAGCCTGTTCGGATGATCGAAGTATCCCGTCGCGACGACGACGTGCCGGGCCCTGTATTCCAGACCGCCGGCCGTTACGATCACGAAGGCAGAGTCCGCGCGGCGAATCTCCCGGACGGCGTCGAAGCACCGCACATCGAGCCCGTGCAGTGAGGCGACCTTCTGGTAGTAGTTCAACGTGTCAACACGCGTGGGGCGCACCGTGGAGATCACGAAGGGAATCCCGCCGATTTCCAGAAGCTCCGGGGTGGAGAACCAGACCAGGTTTGCGGGAAACCGGCGTATGTAGTCGACCATGCTCCCCTTTTCGAGGATCATGGCGCTCAGGCCAGATTTCGCAGCCTCTATCGCGCAGGCAAGACCGGATGGACCGGCCCCGACGATGACCATATCCGCAGACATATCCATGCAACGCGCCTCATGAACGTGGGTTGAAAAGGGGTGCAGCCTTCCCCTGCCGCGCGTACGCAACCGCGGCCCCGATCCCCTCTTCGTACGGTGTTGGGGTGAACCCGAAATGACTGCAGAACCGGGAGGAGTCAAAATCGTACTCTTCTTCGCTCTGGTACATCATCTCGATCGACTCCCGGACCAGCGAATTGAACAACCCCCCGAGACGCATGGTCCCCCTGCCGAGCACGGAGTAACGGGGCGAGGCCCCGAAATTGCGCGCAGCGATCCGGATAAATTCTTCGCCCGTGATCGGGGGAGCCGCCGTGGGGAGATGCCACACGCGGCCAAGAGTACTCTCCTCCGCCGCAAGGAGTGTCAGCGCCCTGCCGCAATCAAGCGTGTACGTCAACGAATGTCTTGCACGCGCGTTTGCCAGCCACCGGGGCTTCTTGCCAGAAGCGAGCCTCTCGATCACAAGCAGCATCGGGACGCTGCTCCCCCGTGCATACGGCCCGTAGAAATCGGCCGAGCGGGCAATCAAACCTCGCAGGCTTCCGCTCCTTGCGGCCGAGAGGAGGAGTTCCGCAACGCGGGCCCGGATCTCCCCCTTCCTGCTGCACGGTGCCACGGGCGTCTCTTCCGTCATCGGCCCCCGGACCTTTCCGTACATGTAGACGTTATCAAAGAACAGGAGCTTCGCTCCCCTTGCCGAACACGCCGTAATCGCGTTCTGCATCACGCGGGGCCATTGTTCACCCCAGATCGCCGTGCTGTACGGAAGACCCGCAATGAGGTACACGACGGATGACTGCTCGACCGCATCGAGCACATCTTTTTCGCGCGTGAGGTCTCCCCGGAC
>DATJPH010000385.1:0-3844 GCA_035506475.1 Bacteroidota bacterium
CCCGACGAGCTGGTCGATGAATTTCATTATGAACTGCAGGAGGAACACGAACATCAGCGTCACGAGGGAGAAGGCGAACGGCCCGAGATGGGCGCGGAGGATGTACCGCTGGATGAGATAACGCTGTCGGAGGCTGCTCAGCATGGTTCTCCAATATAGGGCGGAACGGGCTCTTTTCCAATTCGCGTTCCGCCTTGCAATTGTCTTGACCAGATGGTATCTTGAACATGCCTTTCGCATTCAGCGAGGAGTCCGTATCGAGAGTGCTTGCTAACGATTGAGGAGCGGATCACCATCAGCGCTCCTGTCAGCCCGCGCGCGTGAGTCGTTCGCGGCGCTGACGCGACCCGTCCCGGATTGATCGTCCCGGCCGGCCTCGCGCAGACAGTCCCCGGCGCCCTTGTTTCGGCCCGGGTCATTGGCAAACAACAGAAACGGACCCGGACTTCCTTGCTCCACCAGGTATCAACGACCCTGCGCAGACACCTCCTCGACGCCGCGTTCATCGCGGTTGCGGCGGCGGCGTTGATTATTGTCCTTGCCGCGCCGGGGTCCGGCTCCGCGCTCCCTCCGGGCCGTCCAGTCGATCCGCTTACCGGGTTTTCCGAACCTCCATCCGATACCGGGCAGGGGCAGTGGACGCCGGGGAAGATCCCGCGTACGCACGCCGACAGCCTCCTCTGGATCGCCGCCGCACGCGCCGACTCGACGCACCGTGATTCCGTCAGGGCCGATTCGCTCAGGACCGCGCAGCGGAGGTTCACGATCGCCGACACCACGTACGTTGTCGACAGGGACTCGACCGAGCGCCTCCGCGATTTCGTCTACGAGCGCCGCGACAACCCCGTCGTCGACCCGTTCCCCGAGCGGACGTACCCGCTCTTTGCGCTCAACAAGGCGCAGTCCTACAGGAGGGAGATGGGGTTCGATTCCACGGGGACCCGTATGATCTACAGGGAAACCGTGGGAGGGGTCGACGAGAAGATCCCGGAATCGGTCCCCCTGAAGGAGTACATCGCCGGGCGGCTCCGGTACGAGCGCCGGCAGATGCTCGCCGCGGAGGCGCGCAAGACGAAGGTCCTCGTGAAGAAGGATATCGGGGACATGCTCGCCAACATCACCAAGATCCGCATCCCCGTCCCCCCCAACCCGGTCATCAGCATATTCGGCCAGTCCCAGATAAACCTGAACGTCACCGGCGCCGTCGATATCAAGGCGGGATTCCGTTCGACGAAGTCGGACCAGACGACGCTCTCCACGCTCGACCAGGTCAGGAGCGAGCCCGATTTCAACCAGGAAGTCCAGGTCAACGTCAACGGCACGATCGGCGACAAGCTCAACATCCTGGCCGACTGGAACACGAAGCGGACGTTCGAGTACGAGAACCAGCTGAAGATCAAGTACACCGGGTACGAAGACGAGATCGTCCAGAGCGTGGAGGCCGGTAACGTATCGCTCGCGACCCCCTCGTCGTTCATCGGGAGCAGCCAGGCTCTCTTCGGCATCAAGTCGCAGTTCCAGCTCGGGCCCCTGAGGCTCACCGCGCTCGCGTCCCAGAAAAAGGGACAGATCAAGGAAGTCGCCGTGACGGGCGGGTCGCAGGAGAGCGACTTCCAGATACGGCCGTACGAGTACGCGACGAACCACTTCTTCATCGATACCGCGGGCTACGTCGAGGCCTACGAGCCGTACTACCAGAACGAGCCACCGCAGATCAGCCACCCGGAGCTCCAGATCGTCGAAGCCGAAGTCTGGGTACAGCGCTCGGGGATCAAACCTGATCCGCTGGAACGTCAGGCGGTCGCGCTGATCAACCTCCCGGGGTATCCGGCCAACGCGGTCACCTCGACAACGTATGACGGCGTCAGGACGTCCACGGACTCCGCGGGGGTCGTCGACATCGGCCCGATGGTCAAGCTCGACAAATCGCAGTACGAGCTCGACGGCGACGGGTACATCGGCGAGCTCTCGCTCAACGTGAATGTCGCCGACCAGCTTTTCGTCGGGATCGCTTACAGGACGGCGCAAGGGATCCAGGTCGGCGAGCTGTCAAGGACGCTCAGCATATCGGACAGCGCGAAAGCACTCGTCCTGAAGCTCGTGAAGCCGAAGAACCTCCTTGCGAGCGGCCGGTCGTTCGGCAAGGGGTGGGCGCAGCTCCTGAAGAACATCTACCCGATCCCGGGGCTCGGAAGGAACCTGAAACAGCAGGGGTTCCAGCTCGACATATTCCGGCAGATCCCGGGATCGCAGGACCAGAACAGCGTTTTGAACGAACCGCTTCTTCGTGTCATGGGATTCGGCAAGTACTCCGCCTCCGGCACACAGCTTCCTCCCGAACAGCAGGGTGCCGCGTTCGACTTCCGTCCCCAGCGGACGGTGAGCGTCGCGCGGGCGGAGATCATATTCCCGACGCTCAGGCCGTTCGACACGGGGATATCGAGATATTTTGGCGCCAAGTCCCCCCCCGTGGACGTCGCCAAGACCGACAGCACGCTCATATTCCCGGCGGTCTATGACACGACGCAGACGTTCGCACAGCAGAGCCTTGCCAACCGGTACATCATCCGGGGAAAAGCCACAGGTGACGCCACCTCCCAGTTCTCGCTCGGGTTCAACGTCGTGGAAGGGAGCGTCTCCGTCCTCCTGAACGGCGTGCCCCTCCTTGTGAACGTCGACTACACGGTGGACTATATCATCGGGCAGGTGGTGATCCGCAACGCGGCCGCGCTCGTCCCCGGCGCGAACCTCTCGATCAAGTACGAGCAGAACGACCTGTTCCAGCTCGCCTCCAAGACGCTTCTCGGTGCCCGGGCGGACATCAACTTCGGGCAGAATACCACGCTCGGGTTCACGATCATGAACCTGAATCAGCAGACACTCTCCGACAAGGTGCGGCTCGGGGAAGAGCCGAGCAACAACACGATCTACGGGATCGACGGCGGGACGACGCTCAACCTCCCGTTCCTTACCCGCGCCATCGACGCAATCCCGGGGATCAGCACGAAGGAGCCGTCGTCCCTCAAGGTGACGGGTGAGGTCGCCTATATGCGCCCCAATCCGAACACGCTGGCGAGCACGATCCCGAGCGACAACGGCCAGGGGGTCGCCTACATCGACGATTTCGAAGGTGCGCGCCGGACGATCCCGGTGGGGATCAGCTATGCAGGGTGGACCGACGCGAGCCCTCCCGCGGACCCGGCCTTCAACGCGATACTCGGGGCCGATGATTCCACGAAGATGAACTCCAAGGGGAGGATGATCTGGTACAACCGGCTCCCGACGGACGTCCGGCTCACCGACATCTACCCGAGAAAGCAGGTCGGCAACCCCGCGAACGACATTGCGACGGTCCTCGATTTCCTCTACACCCCGCTCCAGCGCGGGCCGTTCAATTATACGCAGGACAAGCCGAGCACGCTCACGTCGACGCTCAACTGGGGGGGCGTGATGAAGCCCCTCTCGGTCTCCGCGATCAACCTCCTGAAGGAGAACGTCAACTTCATCGAAGTCTGGATGCGGGTGGACAAGGCGCCCCCGGGCGCGAAGATGTATATCGACCTCGGGGCGATCAACGAGTCTGTGGTGAACGACTCAAGGACCCCCCGGCTCCACGGCGAGGACCTCTACCTCGGCACCACGGCGCCCGGGATACTCCTTGACGGCGAGGACGTCGGGCTTGACATGCTCCCCGACGCCGCGGAACAGCAGAAGTATTACGCCCTCGTGGGCAAATACAAGGCCGAAGAACCGAGCCTTGCCTACGACGCGAGCGGGGACAATTACGCGTTCGACAACACGAAGGTCGCCACGGACCTCAACGCGTTCAACAGGATCAACGGGA
>DATJPH010000386.1:0-3149 GCA_035506475.1 Bacteroidota bacterium
CGATCTTGAGCGCATAGGTAAGAGGTCCTCTGCTCACCGAGAGGGTTTTCTCCTTCCAGACTTTGAGGGCGACGTCCGACGGGAGCTCAAGATGCACGACGTCGCCGCTCTTCCACGTCCGGTCCAGTATGACCCACGTCCCTCCCGGGGGGGTCACACCCGCGTCGGCCCCGTTCACGGTGACGCGCGCGTGTGCGCACCATCCCGGAATCCTGAGCGTAAGGGGGAACGAAGTCTCGCGTTCCGCCGACACGCTGAAATCGATCACGCCGGTGAACGGGTAACCGGTTTTCTCCGTAATCGTGACGACCGAGCCGCTCCCCACCCTGGCAGTCACGTGCGACGGGGCATACAGGACAGCCGCAAGCCCGTTTGCCGAGGAAGCCATCCAGAGGTTTTCCGTGAAGTAGGGCCACCCGAATGCGATATTGTGCTGGCAGCAGCGGTGGTAGTACGGGTCGAAGTAGAGCATCTTCCCGTCGTTCTCGATCATGGGAGCCTTGTTCGCCCGGTCGCACTGTATCATGTTGGGCGCCGTCAGGTAGTGGAGCGCTTCGAGGTCGGCGGTCATCGATGCCGGGAGTGAGTTGAATGCGACATCCTCGCACCGGTCCGCCCAGACGGGATCGCCGGTGATGCCCACGAGCATCTCATCCGAGTGCATGAACTCCGCCATCGAACAGGTCTCCGCGCCCTGCCGCGGCCCCGTGTAACCCGGGCGCGCGTTCTCGTCCGCCCCGAACATCCCCCCCGGGACCTGGCCGTACGACGACATGATTGAGTCGTAGTTCCTCACAGTCGCCTGGACATAACGCCGGTCGCCGGTCTGCTGGAAATACTCCGCCGGCTCGCGGAATCCCTGGCAGAGGTTGACGCCGTGCCACGTGGGTATGCCACCGGTCCAGTCCGCCGTCCGCTCATGATTGACGCGGGCCAGATCCAGGAGCGTGGAGTCTCCCGTCTTGTTGTAGAGCCAGTAGATATGGTCAAGATTGTCCCCGCCGCGCCATTTCTGCCAGCTATCGGGGAGATACTTATCGAGGGGGACAGTCATGAGCCAGCGCGCGTATGCGAGCATGAAGGGGAGTATCCGTTTGTCTCCGGTTGCCTCGTACCGGGACCGGAGTGCCGAGAGCATGAGCATGTTCGGCCAGATGTCGGGCCCCGTCCGGTTCGCCGCCGGGCCGAAATACCCGGTCGAGTCCTGGCTCGAAAGGACCCCGTCCGTCCAGCGGAGAGACTCCTTGATGATCCGCTCGTCGCCCAGAATATATCCGAGATCGATGAACCCCCTGAGCCAGTAGGGGACCTCCTCCCACCCGAACTCCCCTTTCCCCGTCGGGGAGACCCACGCGTTCCCGTCGAACCGGCACCACTTGCTGATTTCGGTGAGATGCCCTGAAAATCCGTCCCGCTCGAGCTGGAGCTGCTTCAGGAGCCATCCGTCGGCGCGGACTGTGCCGAGGGGGAGCTTGACAAGCGGGACAGGAACCAGGGGGGGCCGGTTTCCCGGATAGATCCCCTTCTCGCCCGCGGGGGCGAGCCTGTCCACAACCCGCACGCCGGGTGACTGCGCGCGGGAGAGGTGCGGGCACGTGGCGAAGGAAACCAGGAGCGCAAGAGCGGCACAGGAAGCGATCAACGTCTTCAATGACATCAGATATTCCCTTTCATGAGCCTGTAGTGTGTTTCTGAAAGATCCCTCAGCCGCGCCGCGGCCGACTCCGCGGTGATGTCGCGCTGGGGGTTGGCGAGCATTTCGTAGCCCACCATGAACTTCCTCACGGTCGCCGAGCGGAGGAGCGGCGGGTAGAAATGCATGTGCAGATGCGACTCAGGATGCTTTGTCCCGTCGGTCGGCGACTGGTGGAAGCCCGACGAGTAGGGGAACGAGATATTGAAGAGATTGTCGTACCGGACTGCGATGCGGCGAATGATATCCGCAAGATGATCCCGCTCCCTGTCGCGCATGGCGGTCAGGCTGCCAAAATGCCGCCGGCTGACGACGATCGTCTCGAACGGCCAGACGGCCCAGAAGGGGACGATGACGACGAACTCCTCGTTCGCACAGACCATCCTCTCTCCGGTTTTCAGCTCGAGCGAGACGTAATCGCAGAGGAGGCAGCGGCCGCGGGCCCGCCTGTAGGCGGTCATCTGGCGGATCTCCTTGGCCGGCTCCACCGGGATCGTCCTCTGGGCCCAGATCTGGCAATGGGGATGCGGGTTGCTGCACCCCATCAGCTCCCCCTTGTTCTCGAATATCTGGACATGGTTGACAAAGGGCTTGCTCCCGAGGATCTGATATTCCTCGGCCAGAACGTCGACAACGCTCCTGATCCCGGCGGTCTCCATCTCGGCAAGCGTCCTGTCGTGACGGGGGGAAAAACAGACGACGCGGCTGATCCCCGCCTCTCCTTCGGCAAGTATCAGATTCCCCCGGCGGACCTTCCTCGGCGGCGTGGAGGGGAGGAGTGACCCGAAGTCGTTGTCGAAGACGAACGTCGAATCATACGGCGGATTCCGGGCGTCCCCCGCGCGGCTGTTGCCCGGGCAGAGGTAGCACGACGGGTCGTACGCGGGCCTCTCCACCGGGGCCGTCTCTTCGGTCTTCCCCTGCCACGGCCTCTGCGTCCGCTGCGGGGAAACAAATACCCATTCACCGGTCAGGGGGTTGAACCGCCGGTGAGGATGGAGTGAAAGATCGAGACTATTCTTTGTCCGTTCCATACATATCCATGAGGACGCTTGCCATGATCGAATCCCAGATGTAGTTCGAAGGGGATTCGAGAACGGGATAATCGGGGCTGTACGATTCCCAGAACCTGTGATTTCTTGAGAGCTGCGTCGTTACCGCCAGGAGCATTTTCTCCCCCAGCTCGCGGGCTTCGGCGGTGTACCCGTAATTCTTCAACCCCTTCATCACCTCATAATTCCAGAGGAGCCAGACCGGTCCGTTCCAGCGGCAGCAGCCGTCGACAAACGGCGTGTACGAAGGATCATTCGCCGCGAGCGTCGGAACGCCGTACGTCCGCCAGAAGGAGGCGGGGTTCCGGAGCTCCTTCACGAGGTCCCTTGCGGTCTCCTTCGTCGCCACGTGCGCCCAGAGGGGGAGGAACCCGATAAGTTCTTTCCGCTTCAGGCTTTCCCCC
>DATJPH010000387.1:0-2733 GCA_035506475.1 Bacteroidota bacterium
AGTTTAGCGACTATATTCAAAACATCGATAAGACATTCGAAACCGCCCTCTCCATTCAAAACAAATAGATTTGGGTGAATTGTCCTGTGGCGAACACAGCGAAGGCAGGTAACAAGAAAGCGCAATGCGGCCGGCTTCCCCCTGGTGCTCTTATGTTTGCCACAAACTCCTATCCAGACTCCTGTACTGAATTGCCTCGCTGATATGTTCCGGCCGGATCTCGGATGAGTGGGCGAGATCGGCAATGGTCCTTCCCACTTTCAAGATCCGATCATAAGCTCGGGCCGATAAACCGAGTTTCGTCATCGCCATCTTCAACAAATCTTCTCCTGCTGTATCGAGCCTGCAGTAGGTTTGAATCTCTCCGGACTGCATATCGGCATTGCAGTACATTCCCTTCCTACCAGCGAATCTTCCCATTTGTATATCTCTCGCTGCGACCACCCGCTGTCGAATCTTCTGAGATGATTCTCCTTCCGCTTTGCTGCTGAGTTCTTTATACTTCACCGCGGGAACTTCTATGTGAAGATCAATCCTATCGAGAAGAGGCCCCGAGATCCTTGCCATGTATTTTTGTATCTGCAACGGTGTGCAAGTGCATTCCTTTGAAGGATCCGTGAAGTTCCCACAGAAACAGGGATTCATCGCACACACGAGCATGAAGCTCGCGGGGAACACCACGGACCCTCTCGTCCGGTTAATCGTCACCTGACGTTCTTCCAGGGGCTGGCGGAGCACCTCCAGCACGCTGCGCGCGAATTCCGGGAGTTCATCCAGGAATAGCACGCCGTTGTGCGCAAGAGATATCTCGCCCGCTCTCGGCGTCAACCCTCCTCCGACAAGAGCGGCATCTGATATCGTATGGTGCGGTGAGCGAAACGGGCGCCTCCGGATAAGCGCTTCGCCGGCCGGGAGCACTCCTGCCACGGAATGGATCTTCGTCGTCTCGAGAGCTTCGTCGAATGTCATCGGGGGGAGAATGGTCGATAAGCGCTTCGCGAGCATCGTCTTTCCCGATCCCGGTGGACCGATCATGATAATATTGTGCGAACCGGCCGCCGCGACTTCGAGCGCCCGTTTGACCGCCTCCTGCCCCTTCACTTCTGCATAGTCGCTCGCCGGAAGTTGCTCGTCGCACATGAAGTCCGCAGGATTGACGCGCAGGGAAGGTCGTCGCGGGCTCGTGCCGATGAAGAACGCGGCCACTTCACGGAGCGAGACCATAGGGAAGACATCGAGGCCGTCGACCATAGCCGCCTCCCTGCCATTCGCGGCGGGGACTATGAGGCCCCCGAGTTTTCGGCGCCTGGCCTCGACAGCCACTGAGAGGATGCCGTGGACCGGTCTCAGCGTGCCGTCCAACGCCAGCTCACCGATGATGACATACGATCCACACGGCTGCGGCGGAATCTGGCTGCTCGCGGCGAGTATTCCCACCGCCATCGGCAGGTCGAACGCAGATCCTCCCTTCCGGATATCGGCGGGGGCGAGGTTGACTGTGAGTTTGCGAGGCGGGAATGTAAAGCCGCTGTTGCGGATTGCGGCAATGATTCTTCCCCGGCTCTCGCGGATCGCGCTGTCGGGAAGACCGACGATATCAAATCCGGGTAGTGCCCGTTCCAGGTGCGTTTCGACTTCCACGACGTACGCGCTGACGCCGACCGTCGCCCCGCTCAGGACCTTGGAGAGCACGTGTGACCCGGCATGCCCGCGAATCGGGAGGAGAAGCCCCCACGAGTATTCTACACGGCGGAGGTGGGATTTACGAGTGGGGGTGGCGGTGCTGCAGGCTGTGCGGCTTTTCGAGGCCGTGGGAGATCATGAGGGGCTCGTCGCCAAGGATTTCCACCGCGGGCCCCGACGCGATCACCTCTCCACCGTCCAGGAGATAGACCCTGCTGCAGAGATCGACGACAAGCTCGAGGTCATGCGAGGCGATGACGCGTGTCGTGCCGAGCCCCCGGATCAGCCCGGCGAGCTCTCTCCGGCCCCTGGGGTCCAGATCGCTCGTCGGCTCGTCCAGGACGAGGATGCGGGGCTGGCACGCCAGTATGCCCGCCAGGCATACGCGCTGCTTCTCACCGCCGCTCAGGTGGTGCGGCGAGCGCCGCTCGAACCCTTCGAGCCCCACCTGGCGAAGCGCCTCCGTGACCACGCGCCGGACCTCCCCTTCCGCCAGTCCGAATTGCGAGGGGCCGAATGCGACATCTTCGAACACGGTCGGGCAGAAGAGCTGGTCGTCCGGATCCTGGAAGAGGAGCCCCACCTGGCGGTGCACGTCGCGGAGCGACACCGCGGTGACGGGCGCTCCGCACACACGCACTTCTCCCCCCGGATGCTCGTCTTCGGGGAGAATGCCGTTCATATGCAGGAGGAGCGTGGATTTCCCCGCGCCGTTGGGGCCGATAATGCCGATGCATTCCCCCTCTTCGGCGTACAGCGACACGTTCTTGAGCGCGGGCTTCCCGTCGGGATAGGCATACGAGAGGCCGTTCACGTCGAGCGTCCTCACCGGTCCCACCCCCGCGCAGTCATCGCGGCGTAGATACGCTCGGCACGCTCGGTTGACCGGACGAAGAGCTGGCTGACGATCCCCGCCGCCAGCTTCCAGCGCCCGGTGCGCCGCACCATGAACGTCCTGCTCGCCCGGGCGCGCGTCATCCGCTCGGCCTGGTCGATGAGGAGGAACACGTACCGGTACATCAGCGCGAGGATCGTCACGAGGAGCGCCGG
>DATJPH010000388.1:0-2986 GCA_035506475.1 Bacteroidota bacterium
ACTACATACACGACTACTCGGAGGTGAACTACTACTGGCTGACGTACGGGGGGAGCCAGGGGAAGCGGATGGCCGCGCAGGCCTCGCTCGCCTCGTCGGCCACCGACCTCCCGAAAGACACGTTCACCGACGGGATCGCCAACGAGGAAGAGAGGACAAATCTCCTTCTCAGCTCTCTTGTGGGGGGGGAAGGGAGCGGCAGGCAGTGGTTCGGTCAGCAGGTCAACAACGGCTCCTCCTTCACCTACGTGAATAACCTCCCGGGCCTGGTACCGGTCGGCTCTATTGTCTATCGTTGCGTGCTTGCAGGTCAGTCGGACAATTCTCCCCTCTTCACGATCAGCGAGGGGGGGAAGACAATCGAGTATGCCCAGCTCGGTCCCTCCGGCGGATATATCGTTGCCTCAGAAGCGGTGTTCCAGTTCAGCGGAACCCCTTCGCTTTCCGCCAACACGAGCCAGCTCAATTTTGCTTACAGCGGGACCGGGGTGGGCGCCGCAGGCTGGATTGACTGGATTGAGATACTCTACCCGCGCGCGCTCTCGGGGGTGAACGATTCGCTCAGGTTCTACGCGCCCGACACGACCGCCGTCGTGGAATACCACCTGCAAAACTTCAGCGCGATGCCGATGGTCTTCAACGTAACCGACCACGCGAACGTCCGGCTCCTGACCGGCCTGGGGGGATCGTTCCTCTTCCGCGCGCAGGAATATGCAGGGACCCCGTCGGCCTACTGGGCGGTGGCGGGGACCTCGTTCAGGGTGCCGAGCGGGGGGACGAAAATCGCCAACCAGAACATCCATGGCTACGCAGGGGGGGCGGACTTCATCATCGTGACCGCCTCGCAGTACCGTTCGGGGGCAGACCGTCTTGCGGCCTACCGGTCGGACCCCGCGCACGGGGGGATGAACGTGTACGTGGCCGACGTGAACCAGATCTACAACGAGTTCTCGGGGGGGGTGACGGACGTCTCGGCGATAAGGGATTTTCTCTACTTCGCGTACCGGAACTGGACGCCTGCGCCTGCATTTGTGCTGATGCTCGGGCAGGCGTCGTACGATTACAAGGGATTGCTTGGCGTCCAGTCGAGTTTCGTCCCGACGTGGGAAACGCCGGAATCGCTTGACGATCTCGGCAGCTACGCGACGGACGATTTTTACGGAAAGTTCGGCGGGACGAACGCTCCCTCGCTTGTCATCGGCAGGGTCTCCGCAAGGACCGGGGCCGAAGCGGACGCGTTCGTGGACAAACTGATCCGGTACGAGAACAATTCCGTCAACGACGGATGGAAAATGCGGATCCTGTTCATCGGGGACGATTTCTGGACTCCGGACGGGGGCGAATTCGGCGACGGGACCATTCACAGCGATGCCGCCGAGACTCTTTCCGGCCCGCAGTTTACGCCGAACGAATTCGAGGAGAAGAAAGTCTACCTTGCCGAATACGCGACGATGTTCACCGCCGCCGGCAGGCGGAAACCGGGCGCATACCAGGCGATCGTCGACCAGCTGAACGCGGGGGTCCTTATCTCCAATTTCGCCGGGCACGGCAACCCGGTGCAGCTTTCCAACGACGACGTCTTCGACATACCGACCTCTGTCCCGAAGCTTGTCAACGCCGACAGGCTCACGGTGTTTTTCCTTGCCACGTGCAACTTCTCGGAGTTCGACGACCCGCTGAGCCGCACCGGGAGCGAGGTCCTCATCAACAAGCCGGACGGCGGGGCGATAGGCGTTGTGTCCGCCGACAGGAAAGTCTTCGCGGGGGAAAACGCGTCGCTCAACCAGGGGACGTACCAGGCGATGTTCACGCGCGATGCCTACGGGAGGGTCGTGGTTGACCGCCCTGCGAGCGCCCTCTTTTCGTACAAGGCGATGTTCGGGAACGGCGACAACGACCAGAAATACTCCTACATGGGAGACCCGACGATGCGCCTCCAGTTCCCCCGGGGGTACGCATCATTCGACAGCATTAACGGACATCCCCTGGACAGCGCCGGCGTCCCCCTGTCCGCCGTCGCAGGGCTCCGATCCCTTTCCCGTGTCACGGTCGCCGGGACGCTCCGGGACGCATCGAACAAGATCGATGCCTCCTATAACGGGCGCGTGCAGGTGACACTCAACGATGCCACGAGGATTCAGACGATCGTCGATTTCTACCCGGGGGCAAACTGGAGCTACGCTGCCACAGGCGGGCTCCTCTTCCGGGGTGACAACTCCGTCACGAACGGGCACTTTACGGCGACGTTCATTGTCCCTAAGGATATACAGTTCGGCGACTCGCTCTCGCGCGGAAGGCTCGTGGCCTATGCCTACCGCACCGGCGGCACGCCCGGCGACGCGGCCGGGTACACCGGGAACGTCCACATCGGCGGGACGGACACCACGGTGGTCAACCCGAAGACCGGCCCCGCCGTACAGGTGTACCTGGGGAGCCGGGGCTACCGCGCGGGGGACCTCGTGGGGGAGAACCCGCTCCTTATCGTGGACCTGGCGGACTCGAGCGGGATCAACACCTCGACATCCGGGGTGGGGCACAGGATCGAAGCCTGGCTCAACAACGCCTCCCAGAGCACCGACCTGACCAATTACTACACGAGCAAGCTCGACAGCTACCGTGAGGGGTCGATCCAGTACCAGCTCCAGAACGTCCCTGAAGGCAGGAACACGATTCGCGTGAGGGCGTGGAATTCGTTCGACAACTCCGGGAGCGCCGAGACGGCATTCCAGGTGGCCTCGACCGACAGGCTCACGGTGAGCGACGTGTTCAACTACCCGAACCCGTTCGGCGCCTCGGGGACGGAGTTCACGTTCCGGCAGAACCAGTCGGCGCCGCTGCACGTGACGGTGAAGATCTTCACGGTGGCGGGGCGCCTGATACAGACGCTGGAGTCGTACGGCGGGGGGGACTCGTTCGTGAGGATCCCGTGGGACGGGCGGGACAGGGACGGCACCGTGATCGCCAACGGCGTCTATCTCTACAAGCT
>DATJPH010000389.1:0-2153 GCA_035506475.1 Bacteroidota bacterium
CTGGAACTGCGAGGTCGGTTTGATGGTGGCGGTGAGGTTCACCGTGTGCCCTGTGCCGAGCGCTGGGGCGTCCGCCCTGTTGATGAACCTGCCGAAAGCGAGATTGCCGTTCAGGGAGAGGGCGCTGAAGGGGCGCGAATTGATGTAGAACGCCACCCTGTGGATGTTCCGGAACTGGACGCCGTGGAAGAGCTCGTCGTTGACGAGAAAGTACGATGTGTTCAGCTGAACCTGTCCTTTGAACTGGAAATAGAGATTGGGGATGACCCATTGTTCCTTCTTCACGCCGTCATAGTTATAATGGATGCCGGCGTCGACTTCCGGGGACCACGCATCGATGAGCGCGCTGTTCGGGTAGAGCGCGTACCACTGGTTGAACGTCAGTATGCGCGTGTCGTTCCCCGGCACGAACCCGTCCTGCGCCTGGAACGTCGGGCCCCTGTCCTGGTACTGGAGTCGTGCCGTATAATCGCGGCCGTCGTGGTTGAGTGCGACGTATCCGCCTGTGCCGCCGTACTGTTCGCCGTTGAACGTGGCGTCGTGGCCGGTGGAGCCGAACTCCCGGTCGTTCGTGAACAGCGTGGAGTCGTTCAGCTCTTTCGTGTCGGAGAGATACACCTCGCCGCGGAACGAGTTGTTCCCCATGAACTTGTAGTTCCAGTCGACGCCGCCGGTGTAGTTGTGGGCATTCGATGAGTTGCGCGTGGTGACCATCCCTCCGATGTACGACTCGTTCCCGAAATCGTACCGGGCGCGCGCGACGTTGGAAAACGTCTGGATGTCCGACTCGACGATGTCGCTCCCCTCTTCCCCCGGGACGATGTACGGGGTGTTGCGGTCGATGGCGGCGAGGTAGGAGAAGGAGAGCCGTCCGGATTTCCCGATCGCGCGCGCGCCGCCGATCGGGTTGTTGATCGTGCGCGAGTAGAACGTCTGGGTCTGGTTCTGGAACATGTCGGCGCCCAGGAGGAAGAACGGGCGCTTCTCGGCGTAGAAGAGCGCGAACGTCGAGTTGACGCTGATCTGCGTGGCGTCGGATTCGACCTGGCTGAAGTCGGGATTGACGACCGCCTCGACCGCCAGGTCGGGGCTCGGGGAGAACCGGACGCCGCCGCCGACCCTTCCCTTCGGTTTGCCGTTGACGAACGGGGAGCCGGGATCGCCGTCGTCGCCGACGTCGCCGCTCTGCTGCCCGACGACGTACGGGAGGATCTCGACGGAAGAGACGGACTGCACCCCGGTGATCCCCTTGAGGTACCCCCCCTGGCACTGCAGGCACGGGTTGTTCCGGTCATTCTGGGTCCAGGAGAAGACCGCCCGGCTGGCTCTCGGGAATATCCTCCCCAGCAGCAGCGTCCACTTCTGCTCGGTGCTCGCCGGGAAACGGATGCTCTTGAAGGGGATCGCCATGACGGCCGTCCATCCTCCGCTGTCCTCGGCGGCGGCGGTCTCCCAGACGGTATCGAAGCTGTCGTCTTCGTTGTTGCCGGTCCGGAGAAGATCAGCCTGTATCCCGTACGGGTTGACGCAAAACTCGTACGTGCGCTGGAAGTCGCCGTACGTGTCCAGGAGTATGATGACGAAATCGTCGTCGAAGATCTTGTCCCGGTCGCTCACGTGGGCGCGTATCGCCCCGGGGTTCGTGTCGCGGCAGTCGAATCCGAAATAGACGTACTCGGCGTTGTACAGGACCCAGGCGGTGGTCACCTGGGGCGCCGGCGTGTTCTCGCCGGGCTGGATCTCGTAGGAGAGCGATACGGGCCGTGCCGATTTCCAGCGGGGATCGTCGAGCTTCCCCGTCATCGGGATGTTCCCCTCGATCTTCGCCGCCCAGATTTCCGCTCTCGCGGAGTCCGGCATCTCGAGAGCAGCGGACTTCTGGGATGCAATCGCCAGAAGGAGTGCCACCGCAGCGGCGAGCCGTCTGTTTGTGTTGTCCACGCCGCGATTCCTGGATCGGGGGGGGAAAATGGGTAGTCTGCTTCACATCGTTATACTCTATACTACTGAGGAAGTTGCATTGCGGCGCGGCACACACACCCTACCCAAACTTCATTCATCCCGGGGGACACTCAGGTGAACGGTTCGATGCAGATGGATCTGGGCGCGATAATCTCCCGGTCCCCCTGGCGGGCAACCTTCTCGGCAGGGTC
>DATJPH010000390.1:0-7990 GCA_035506475.1 Bacteroidota bacterium
CCGATCTGGAGGAGCTGGCGAAGGTGAACGGGAAACGCCCCTATTTCCTACTCATTCACATACGTGAATACAGCGATCTCCAGCGGACAAAGAACATCATCGACAGGCTCGGGGCGGGGTTTGAAGTCGTCCCCCTCGACATGTTCATCAAGCTCGCCGGGGAAGACCCGACGTTCCAGGAACGCTTCCGGACCGAATGAGCGCCGATTCAGTGCTTGACAATACAGTAGATCCAGTTTACGGTCATCTGTTTCCTCCCGGTGAGCGTCACGCGGTTTGTCCCCCGGAGACGGGCCGGATCGACGTCGAACTCGAGTACATGGCTTACAGGCGGAGGCGCGTAGAGGACCTTCTGCGGGACAACGAGCGCGTCGGAAGGGTGGCGTCCGGCCCCGAGCGACACGCCGTTCAGGATGACGTCAAGGCTCCCCTCCTCTTCAACGTCTGCACACTCAACCCGGAGCCGGACTGAGATCGGGATACGCGGCTCGGAAACACCGAGCGTCACCGACTGCGGCTCCCCGGGCCTGAGGTCGAGCGGCAGCGGTGCCGGGAGGCTCACGCGGGGAATGGGATACTTCGCCGCCGAGAGCGTGTAGACCTTGTCCATCTCTCTGAGCCGGTCGGGATCGCCCAGGTCATGAAAGACGGAGAACGCGGGCTCCTGCCCCCCTTCCCGCGCGCAGAAGTAGTTAAACGAGTAGATCCCGTCGGCTCCGGCGGCGTAGAAGAGCGCCGACGCCCCCCGGACCTCGTCCACGGTCATCATCCTCTCACCGCATGTATACTCGAGGCACCCGTACACCGGGATGCCGGGGCACGATCTTTTGTACTGGGCGATCTGCATGTCCGGCTCGGTGGAGAGAAACGGCGCCACGGTGATGAAATCGACAAGCCCCCGCCTGCTCCACGCGGCGGGATCGAGGCACACGTATCCGCTTGCAGCAAGGGACGAAGGGACCCGGACAGAAAGGAGTATCGGTATACCTCTCCTCCGGCCCGCGTTGATTGTCATTGTTCGCACCCGCTCGATGAATGCCGTCATGAGGAGTGCGCACGACGGCGAGTTCGCAGAGTCGCGCGGGAAGTAGTACGGGAACCTCATGAAATCCAGCTCGATCCCGTCCAGAGGATACCTCTCGCAGAGCTCGCGGACCAGATCGAAATAATAGTCCCGGACCTCCGCGATCCCGTAGTTCAGCGCGTACGCGCCCCATCCTTCATATCCCCCCACGCGGTAGTCCGGATGTGATTTCCAGAAGTCTCCCAGGAGAGGGCTCCCGGGATTGTCCACGTCATGAAGCTCGTTCATCCGGACGGTCAGGAACGCCTCCATCCCCCGGAGCCTCGCCCTGTCGACGATCATGCCGACGGGATCGAGCGTATCCTTCAGGAGCATCTGCAGGTTGTCGCTGAAGTGCCTGTACATAGAATCGCGTTCCGTCCTGACGTACCCGGGCGTCGCGGGGAAATCATAAGAGAACATCCCGGCCTTTCCTCCCGGGTAGACCCCCTTCTGGCAGGGGTTCGGGTTGAAAAGAAACGTCGTGACTCCCGCATCCGCCACTTCGTCGACGCTCGCATACACGTCCGCCGGCGAGAACGTCTTCCGCCAGAATATGTTCGACCCGTCGCTGTTGTACAATACACGGCGGCGAACCCCCGCGGGGTGCGCCTCGCCGGAGCGGGCGACGGCTGAATCAGTGCCGATCCTGTCGAATGTAATCGGCTCAAATCCCATCCGGGCTGCCTGTGAATCACCCCGGAACCGGAAATCGCCGCGCGCCGGGTCTACGAAACCCGGGTCGGCGATCCTGGAATGCACGTCGTTCCCGCGCGACTGCCATGCGGCAAACGAGAGCGTATCGAAAAGGAGCGAGTCGCTCCCGCCGAACCAGTAGAGGTTGTTGTCGAAGAGCATGTTCCCGCCCCATGCGTTCCCGCCGAGAAACTGCCCGCCGTCCCAGAGGACGATATTGTGCTCAAACGCGAACGACGTATGGTTCTCCAGGCGCGTCCGCTGGACCTGGAAGTCGCGTCCGAATGCGAGTATGTTGTTCCTGAAACGGTTCTCCTTCCCGTAGTGCTGGTGGAACCCCCCGTGCGTGGTCCTGTAGACGAGGTTTCCTTCGGCGGTGATATGCGTCGTCCCCTCGTCGAAGTAAATACCCCACCCGCCGTAGCGAAGCGCGGCGATGTCGTGAAATATGTTGTTCCGGATCACCGTCCCTTCCTGGTTTCCGAGCGTATAGATCCCCCCCATGTCGCTCAGAATGGGACCGTCCCCGTCGCTCATGACGCCGATGTGGTGGACGAGGTTCGACGCAACGAGATTCCCACCGGCGAGCGCCTTGCCGTAGCCCCATGTCCAGCCGATGGAGATCCCCGTGTAATAGAAATCGTGAATCGCGTTGTGGACGATCCTGTTCATACCGCTCTGGCCTATCCAGATGCCGATCGCGCTCGGGAAGAGACGCCCCCCGTCATGTATGCGGCACCCTTCGACGGTGTTATGCGAGGTCATTGCACGATCGTCTTCCCGGATCGTCGTCTCGCCTATCTTGATTCCGCCGGCTCCCAGGTCGGAGAGGTCGCACCCTGTGACCCGGTTCCGGCAGCACCCCTCGCCGAATTCGATGCCGTACGTCCCCATGTGAGAAAACGAGCAGGAGTCAAACGCGCAATCGTGCGCTCCGAGGACCTCGACGGATGCCGGGACGCCGATCGCGGCCTGGGGAAATCCTCCGGCCAGCGGGGGGCGGAGCGGATCGGCCGGCGGGAAGTACCATCCTGCATGCTCGAAACGGATCCCCCGGAACGTCACATGCGAAACGAACTTCCCCGAATCCGGGCTCCCCTCGATACGGAGGAGCGTCCGGATGCGGGGAACGACGGCCTGGGCCCGCGCCGGTGTCTCCCCCTTCCCGGGGATATAATAGATCGCGCCCTCCCCCCAGTCGGCATACCAGTCCCCCGGGCGTGAAAGCGCGCTCTTCACATTGACAAGATAGTAGAGGTCCCCCCTGTCAAGGCGGAACACGCTCTTTCTCCCGAATTGAAAGAGCGCTGAATCGGCGACGTACCGGATGACGGGGAGCCTCGATTCGACCCACCGGTTCATCACCACAGCCTCGGCACCGGCAAGTATCCCCGCCGGCGGGATGTCCCCCGGCGCGGCACAGAACCGGGACTGGCCTTCAAGCCACTCTGTCGACGGCGTAAGACCAGGCACCGATGCAACGCGGAGGTAGGATGCGTGCGGATATCTCGAGTTGGAACACCGTTCCCCGTTCACCCAGAGTTCGTGCACGCCGTCGATTTCACTCCCCCCGTCCGGGACCCTCCCCTTCCAGACGATCCGGCCGTTTACATTCACCGCACGCCAGCCCCGGATAAGTGCACCGCCGCTCACGACGGGTGTCTCCCCCTTCTCGGCTTCATACGTAACTCCCCCCGCCGCGGTTCCCCCGTCTTCAGGCCGGAGGACAAACGTGCGGGGGAGCATGTACAGCCCACCCCTGAGTCTGACAGTGACGACTGCATCACCGCCGGACCTGAGTCCCCTTGCCTCGTCACGGGCCCGTTCCAGCGTGGCGAACGGCTTCGCACGCGTTCCGGGATTTTCATCGCTTCCCCGGGGAGAAACATACAGGAGGATCTCAATTCCTCTCCCGGCGGCCCGGCCGGTTAACTGGCAAAGCGCAAGAAGTATCGCCGCGGCCCGGAGGAGAACCATCGCATGCGATCTCATGTGTGCTCCGTTGTCATCTGTCGAGTTCCGCATCGCGGAATGTCCCGAATCCGTACCCGCGCTTCTGAAGCTCTGCAACAAGCGCGTCGAGCCTGCGCGCAAATTTGTCTTTCCGCCCGGGATCGGTTCCGACGTGCATGAGGAGTATGTACCCGTTCAACCCGCGGGGGGATTTTGATTCCACATCCAGGATACGCCTGTAGATTTCGGCGCTCCCCCTGTAACCATCCCCCATCGCCGGCGTGGTATAGTCGGCGTTCGCATACGTCCCCGGTGTAAAGTTGACAAGCGTAAGGCCCGCCGCGCGCACCCACCCCGCTACCGTCCCGTTGTACCATTCATACGGAGGGAGAAAATACCTCGCGTCCTCCGGCCGGACACCGAATTTCTGCATCGCCGCGTAGTTCCGCCTGATGTCCGCGTAGAACTCCTCTTTCCCCACAAGGAGCGAGTCGCGCCTCTCCCACACCGCGTAGAGGAGATGCCTGTCGGAATGTGCGCCCAGGTAGTGCCCCCCTTCACGAATCGACCTTATGAGCGGCGCGAAGCCGGGGTTTCTGTAGAAATCCCCCGTGAAGAAAAAAGAGGCCCTGATCCGGCGCCGGGCAAGCGCGCGGAGAATCGTGCGGCCCTCTCCCGCGAATTCGTGGCCGGTAAATACCAGGTAGACCCTTTTCCGGAGCGAATCACACCGCGTGATCCCCCCCCGGTCGATTGTTATCCCCTTCCGTGCGGGCGCAGGGGGGGATTCGATCAGGGCAAGCGCTGCTACGAGTTCCGCGGTCCCGTCGAGCGTCGGTTCGTTCGTGGAATAATCCGCCCAGTCGTCGTGGTAGACGGCCCGGTCCGACTGGAAACCTCCGAGCGCATCTCCCCTGGAAAGGTGAACACCTTTGAGCGAACCGAACGTCGATCCCCGGACCGGCCCGTCGACAAGCCCGCCGTCGACAGTGTAGCCGCCCGCGTGGCTGAATGCCGAGTGGGGATCGTGCGGCGATGCGCCCCCCGGGGGGTAGCCGATCACCATGCTGGTGCCCCACGGGTTGCAGCCGAATAGCCAGTCGCGAAGCGCCGCCTCCATGCGCGCAAACGAGGAATCTCCCGATAGCGATTCGTAAAGCAGCGTCTGCATGAGCGATGCGGAGACATAGTTGTTCGAACACCAGAGAAACGGCGTCCCCACACCGAACGGATTCTTCTCCCCCCGTTCGCGGATGAGCGAGAGCCCCTCCCTGTACCAGGAAAGCGGGGCGGATTCCCCCGGAGCGTTCAGGGCGATGAGCGCGTGCCCGAGATTGACAAACGGATACCACTGGTAATGCCGCGCCGTGTCGTTGAGCATCCAGGGGGTGACGGGCTCCGTCCGGGCGAACTGCTCCGCCCCCGAAATGTACCCCCTCTCCCCTGTCGACTCGTAGAGCGCACCGGCGGCGAGCTCCATGTCGTCAACCCAGTTTTCCTCTTCATAGAAGTACGGAGCCCTCCGGGGAGCGGTCTGACAGACCCCCGGATGGGCAAGCCCGAGCGCATACGCCTCACGGGCCTTCTTAAGAAGAACCGCCGCAAAGGAAGAGTCGATGCTCCTGAATACGAGCGAACCGTACGCGAACGCCGAGGCGAACTTCCCTGCCGTGGAAGCGATACC
Organism: Bacteroidota bacterium; assembly: GCA_035506475.1. Lineage (GTDB taxonomy): Bacteria > Bacteroidota > Ignavibacteria > UBA10030 > UBA6906 > Fen-1273. The sequence goes on from DATJPH010000390.1 coordinate 5,397, forward strand.
GGTGCTCCGGTTTACGTACTGCGCGCTCCCCTGCGGCGCACCCGTGCACAGATACACCGGCCTTGCACGCCCCCTGCCGTATGAAACGGTATCTTCGGACGGAAGGCGGAACCCGAGATGGTCCCTGTCGTCGGCGACCTGGTTGTACATGACATCCGGGGAGGGGTTCATCTTGAGGAGCCAGGCGAGTCCCCAGCGGGCGGCATCAAGGACGTCCGGGACGCCGTTGGGGACCGGGTTCCCGGCTCCGTCGCATGCATCGGCGAAGACCCGGGGGTTCCGGCGGTACGCAAACAGGAGTTGAAATGTCGCCGTTGCCGAGGTGGCGGCATAGCGGAGGTAGTCGGACGCGTCGTGCCACCCTCCGACGACGTCGACGGATTCCCCCTCACGCTCGGAATCCCCGGTGACGAATCCGTCGTGCGTGTGGCATGAATCATGGAGCACGGGGTTGTATCCGCACTGCTGCCCCCGGATGTACCTGAGGAGGAAGTCCGCGGCCCCGTCATAGACGTCCGTGCCCACGCGGAACACGGGGGAGGTGACATCCCCTGCGCGGAGATATACCCCCCCTTCGCGTGCGTACGGGGAGAAATCGAGCCTGTAGGTCTCGCGGAAGGGTCCCCACGCGCCGCAGGGGGTAACGGACCGCGATGTCCAGAGTACGCTCTCCGTGAGCGCGTCACAGACGTCAAACTCCCGGGGCGCGCCGGCGGGGGTGTCACAGCAGAGGAGAGCGCACTTCACGGAGCGGGGCGTATATCCTGCCTGGTTGATCCTGATGACCGCCTGTGAGGACCCCTCGTGCGGCAGCGCAAGCATCAGCACGAGTGAGAGGAGACAATCCGCCCCCGCGCGTCTCATTCAAGCACGGCTTCGAACATTGCCCTGATGTTCGCGGGGGGGACATTGGCAAGTATATTGTGCACCTGCTGGAAGACAAAGCCTCCGCCCGGGGAGAGCGTGCGGATCTGCTCGCGGACATGGCGCCGGACGGACTCCGGCGTTCCCGTGGAGAGGACGGTCTGCGTGTCGCACCCCCCGCCCCAGAAGACGATCGCATCGCCGAAGTCCCTTTTCAACCCCGCGGCCTCCATACCGCGGCAGGAGATCTGGACGGGATTGATGACGTCGAGCCCCGCATCGATCAGGTCGGGGAGCAGCTCCCGGACCCCTCCGCAGCAATGGAGCATCACTTTCACGTCGGCGAGCTCCTTCGCACGTTTCCACATCCGCGCATGGCGCGGCTTGAAGTATCTCCTGTACATGGCCGGTGATATCTGGGGCCCGGTCTGCATGCCGAGATCATCGCCAAAGTTGATGACGTCGATGTACGGCCCGACGGCACCGAGAAACTCCTCGAGATTCCGGAGATGCATCTCGACAAGGTTGTCGAGAAAATCGTGCGTCGTGTCGGGGTCCTCCGCCATGAGGACGAAAAAATTGTCGTTCCGGTAGAGAAACTGCCCCATCTCCAGGAGGTTCCCCCCGAAGAGCCCCACGATTGCCCGGTCGGTTTTCTGGCGCAGCCGACGGGCCCCTTCGGCGAGGATCTTCACCCTCTCCGGTCCCGCCGCGAGCGGTCCCGGGGGAGAGGGCATGCCGCCCCACATGCATTCGCCGAACGCCTCGGCGATCTTCCGGTGGTCCGGCTTACCCGCGGCAAACGGGTAGTGCGTCTGCTCAAAATAGAGCGCCCCGTCCGGCATCTGCGCGATGGCGCGTCCGGTCGCCGACCGGACGATCCAGCGCGCCCCGTCCCTCTCCGGCTTTATCCAGGCCGGTATCTGGCAGGGGGTGCCGTCCGGCAGAACCCAGTCGGCCCAGTCGCTGTCCTCCAGCGCAAATGCGCGTCCGAGCTCAGTCACGTCGACGGAGAAGAGATCGAGGACGTCTTCGTCGACGATCGCGATCTGCTGTTTCGGCTCCTGCACCCGCACGGGTCGGAGGGGGAGCCCGAGGTATGACCGGAGTTTCGCATAGGCGATGGCGGCGATCCCCGAGGAGTGGTGACCGGAGAAATCGATCGGGACACGGTCTCCCTCCCTGTGGTGAAGTGCGGCGAGTACCCGTTCTCTGTGTGTCATCTTCGCTCTGGTGTGATGTCGTGCAGGGGGCGGCGGAACGCCCCAATGTAACGAACCATGAAGGGAAGATCAATCCGTCTTGAGGTTTATCCGGCAATGTGGTTCATTACCCGCATGATACTCATGCGCGCGACACGCGTCCTCTCAATCGTCCTCTGTGCCTCATCTGCTGCCATCATCGCTCCGGGCCGTTGCACCCCGGGGGGAACGACGGTCCTCCCGTCAGCGGAGCAGGTCCGCTGGGCGAACGGCGAGATCGGCGTCATCATACACTTCGACATCAACGTGTTCGCTCCCCTGACGTTCGATTATGCCAGGCGCGAAACACTCCCCCCTCCTGCGGTGTTCCACCCGTCGCAATTGAACACCGATCAATGGGTCGCATCGGCAAAGAACGCCGGAGCGACGTACGCAGTCCTTGTCGCCAAGCACGGCACAGGGTTCTGTCTCTGGCCGACGCGCGCGCACGGTTACCACGTGGGGAACACGCCGTGGCGGGACGGGAAG